>JAKQJH010000209.1 GCA_029561255.1 Bacteroidota bacterium
CCATCTTTGACCACCTGGCTGTTTGCATCAAAATTTTCCCGATCCAGTTTGGTCATGATATTCACATCAATACTCCCGGGCTTGATCTGGTTGCGGAGGTATGCTTCCAGTCGACGTTTTTCTGCTTCGTCTTCGGTCTGCGTCATCTGACGGTATAATTGTTTCAATACAGATTGCTCCGGCAGCATTTCAAAATAGGTAACGATCTCGGATCCTTTTTCAAAGGCGGCTATTTTAATTTTCTCCACCTGTTCCCGTACTATGGTATTAACCAGATTTAAATAATCAGTAATCCGACGGGCCCGGTAATCCGGCTGATCCGTGGTAATGGGAAGATAGGTTCTCCCTGTTTGCGGATAATAGTAACTCCGCATCATTTCCACCAGGCGGTCTTCAACAATGGATATTACTGAACTGATGCCGTATCGGGCTACTTTAACCGGACTATCAATTGTATAGGCCAATCCCATTACAGGAATATGAAAAGTATGGGGTGATTGTGTATTCATGCTCATTTTAAAATTCAGGATGAGAAGCTGCCTTTCTTAAACAAAAGTCAGCTGGTAAACAGGTGAACAAAGAAGCGGTGAAACTAAAGCAATAGCAAATCAAAAAACCTGATTAAACTCAGCAAAATTGAAAAAATGAAAGATGCCCTTTTGTAAAACACGATCAGTTGTACAGTTTTTTAGCCGATCAGGTAGGCTAAGCCCTTATTAACTGGTTTGCATAAATCATTTATGGTGTTTTTCCGGCACATGTTCTCAAATAAGTCACGGACTACTTTATACTCATCATGAATTGGACACGGATGACTGGATGAACACTTACTCAACCCAAGACCACATTGTTTGAATAATTCTTTTCCGTCAATGGCGTCAACAATATTCATCACTGGTTGGCTCTTCTGCCTGGCGGTTATAAAAAAGCCACCACTCGGTCCTTTAAGGCTTTTTATCACATCCTCTTTCACCAGTATTTGCATTATTTTTCCCACAGTATGTTCGCTGGCCTCAATGACTTCCGCAATTTCCTTCATACCGGATTTTTCTCCTGACTCAAACCGGGCCGCCAGATAGATTACCGCTTTAATAGCCGTTTTACAGGTCAGACTCAGCATACTTATTGATTTAAAAACAATTTGCCTTGTTCCGATATCCGTTCCTGCGACCAGGGCGGATCAAAACACAATTCAACAACAATTTCCTGATCGCCAAAAGTACGTTCCATTACCCGTTTTACAGCGGCTGTCAACGTATCACCCATCGGGCAGAATTGAGTAGTCAATGTCATCGACACATAAATTCTCCTGCCCTGCTTATCAAAGTCCAGTTGATAAATCAACCCAAGGTCCACTACATTCAGCCCGATTTCCGGATCCATTACCTGTTCCAGGGCCGCCAGTGCAATAGTGGCATTGATCGGATGATTACTTATGATATTCATACCAATGGTTTATGCCGCCAGATTTTCAGCACATTCAGGTTATAGAAAACAGCGGCCAATATCATTACTATTGACCCAGCCTTTAACAAGCTGGTATACCCGCCGAAAATACCAAGGGCAAAGAGCATAAAGCCGGCAAGATATGAAATTCCCATTGCCATAAATAACCGGTCAGACATCAGGGTTTTCGGATCAGGTGTCTTCATCAGACCGGCTTTATCATGATAATGTTTATTCCAGATTATAAACGGGAGTGTTTTAAAGGTCATACCCAGAATCAAAGAGGTCATCCAGCCGAAAAAAATTAAGAACCCGTAAAGCAGCACCAAACGGCTATGCTGTCCGCCGGTAATCCGATAGCCAGAAACCAGCAATAGAATAAATAATGGCAACAGCATTATGGCTACCGATAAAAGAGAAATCCGCATCGGTTGGTCCACTTTCTTACGGATACGCGACTGCCATACCCGGAAAATGTAATGGAGGAAAAAAGAAAGTGCCGTCCCAATCATGAGTCCCGAAAATAAGACCGGATATGGAAACTGAAAATAATAAGAAAGAAGATAGTAGATCAGGCCTCCATTAATCATTAAAAATATAAGCTGTAACCTCCGGTTGTTCTGGTATTTAGATATCAGGAACATGGGAATCAGTCTGGAGGCAACGCCAATTATCAGCATTAAAAACCAGCCCAGGATACCTGCATGTGCATGTAAAGGGAGATAGGTCAGTACATCTTTTGGCAGAAATGGAAAATTAAAATTATAGACCAGTACCAATCCCAGGAAAGCCGTAATAAAAAGCCAGCTGGCAGCAGTAACAATAAACAAAGAATAGATATTGCCTGACTTCCCGGTCTTTACCGTGTATAAAATATTAACCAGATAAGCCATGACTGCTAAAAGAACCAGTCGCCCACCCCATTTTGATGGCCAGCCCATATTGAAAGTATAAAATCCATATACTAACAACGGAATTCCAACTGCAGCAAGGAAGAACGAGAGATGTGCCAGCCTTATACTGAATAATGACTTTTCAGTCAGCACCGGTATCAGCTGGTGACTGGCCCCCAGGATAATCATGGTACCCCAACCCAATGCCATTCCATGAGTGATTGCCAGGAGCTGCGGACTGAAATAATGCTGCGTAAAGGATTCCGTTGACAGCGATAACAGTATCGTACATGCCAGAAAACTGATGGCCGCATACAGATAGAACGGAACAACCGCTGTATCCGGGGTATTCCTGAAACCGGCATTCGGATATCCGTTACTCATATCAGGGCCTGAAGATTAACAAGTGTACTTCTCCGGGTGCTATTTCATTCACCCGGTAATCAAATTTACGTTCGGCCAGTTCGGGCAACAGAAATACCGGTAATTTTTTGTGATATACAAAAAGTGCTTTCCCTTCTGGCAATGTGTCGACTGCTGCCAGTATCCGGATCATCGGTTCCGGCATTTCAAGTCCGCGAACATCGGCAAATACCAGGTTATCGGCAAAGCGGGCATTGATCTCATCCCAATGTGACCGGATTGACTCGTTGGCTAGTGTTACCGGCCCCTGCGCAGCAGGGTCTTTATAAAAAAAGGTATGCACCAGCTGATCATTGACCATTTCGGTATAAGCGCTGAATCCTTGCCGCTTCAATACAGTGATCAGCGGTGCCGGTGTAAATGTATTGATGATCTCCAGGGCCTGCCCTTCTTTCAGCTCATTGATTTTCTCCATGATCAGTTGAAAGGGATCTGTTCCGCCTGCCAGTACGGGTCGGACATCCAGTTGCACCAGTTGTTCTGGCCGCAAAGCGCCAATCAATTCAGGTTTATCTGACATAGTATTATTTTTTCAATAAATCAGTTCAGTATTTTTTCCAGTTCAATGGCTTTAGGGAAAAGGATATTATTCTCCAGGTGGACATGCAGGTGAAGATCATCTTCAAAGGCATCCAGCATCCTGTAAAGGAGACTATAACTGGCACAGGCATCATCAGGCAGCGTGTAATGTCCTGTCAGTTCCCGGATCTTAGCCAGGTGTTCACCCACCACTTCATGCTCCATTTCCATCATCTGAATGGGCTGTTGCACCGTGCCCAGTTCTTTGGCATGGGCAGACTCAGTTTTATCCGCAACCTTTACCAGCTCATGGATATAAGGGAATAATACTTTTTCTTCCTTTACCATATGCGCCATCATCTCCGTGTTCACCTCGGATACCCGTTGCCAGATCTCCAGTAGTTCCGGATGCCGGCCGCCATGAACTTTACGCACTTTATCTGCATAAGCTACAATATCGGGCAGATTGTTACGTACATAGCTGTGGTGTGTATTTACAATAAAATCACAGAGAAAAGCCGGACTCCAGTCATTATACGGCAGCGGATTCCGGATGGCTTCTTCTTTTTCGGATAATTGTAACTCACGTTCCACTTTGGTTACATCCAGGCCTTTTTCTTGGCAGGCTTCTTTGACCGTCTTTTTTCCACCGCAACAAAAGTCCAGCCCATATTTTTTAAAGATCTGTGCTTTGCGCATGTCTTTTGCCACCAGTTGTCCCAGGGTTTCCTCCGCTTCGCCACTTTTCCGTTTCGAAATCCTGACTTTCCACCATTCAGGTCCTTCTTCCAGGTACTCCCAGGTAAAAATATTGCCACGTTCCCCCAACAACTGGTAATAAAGGGGCTTGGGGTCATGATCGTTGTGGATGGTCAGGCTCTCTCCCTCCGTCAGTTCATCAAAATACCGGAAAATAGTAGGATGCTTTAACCGGGGTTCAAGCAGGGTGACATTAAGGATATTGTCTGTGAGTGTTTGCATAATAAAAGTTTTGTCAAAGATAAAAAAGGAAATTTAATAAAAGTATTTAAATACTTTTATTTACTGAATTCGAAATCTTTTCCCCTGATTATGACAAAAACAGGACATTTCGGACCAGGATTGCGATAAAAACCCTGAATATTAAACTGCAGCGTGCCGGTTCCAGTTAATTTTATTCCCGATCCCCAATGTATTATCGGTAAATTTTACATGATCAAGGCGAATAGTCCAGATCGCTCCGGGCATGGCCAGTGCAACCGGATGCTTTTTATGATAATGGGCAGCTGCATGTGCCGCCAACGGATCAGCAGCAGGAAGAAGTACCCCTTCGAATTGCACTCCTTTAATGGCCAAAAAATTGAGTTTATCGGGGAGGATCGTCCCGGAAACTTTGGGATTAGCATGCAGAATAACCGAATGACGGGTGTCATTGGAGGATTTGTAATACAGCAAATCATTCGCTACATCAACCGAATAGAAAAAACTGAAACACCAGGAATTTCCCAGTTCATCCACACAAGCCAGGTTACCACAAGTTTGCTTTGAAATAAATTCCGCAATTTTTTCGTTCATGATATTTTTATTACCCGCACCGGACAGGCCAATGCGATTTCCCGGGACTTATCAAGTGCTGAAGCAGGTATCTCCAGCACATAGACCTCTTTCTTTTTTATTCCTTTTAGTAACGTGGCCTTACCATCCTTTTTTGACATACGCCACATTTCAGATTGCTGTTCATAGCAAACCCCGCAGCCAATGCATTTATCCCGGTAGTGGATTACCTTAGGCATGGGCGGCTTCCACAATTTTATACAGCTTATCCGAAGGGGTTACTTTAGTGTCAAACTTCAACGTAATCTTATCGCCTTTTACCGCTTCCGTGGCCGGTTCGCCATTCACCATCAGGGTGGAGATCGTTTCTTTGATCATCCCGCATTTCGGACCGGTGACCATCATCGTATCTCCTATCCTGAGTGAGCCGGATTCGAGGATAAACTCACCAATTGATATTTTCGGATAATATTTACTCCCCTTGCCGATGTATATCTTCTTTTCAGTGGCGGCCGAACCGGGCTGTGCCGTCCATTCACCCAGTTTACGTCCCAGATAATAACCCTCCCAGAAACCGCGATTATACACGGTTTCCATTTCCTTTTTCAAGGCGGCCGCTTTTTCAAGTGTATATGTTCCGTCCAGTACGGCATCTAAAGCAGCCCGGTAACATTTCGTAACCACTTGCACATAATCGGCGCCCTTGGTTCTTCCTTCGATCTTCAATACATCGACTCCACTGTCGATCAGTTGGTCCAGTATATCAATGGTACAAAGATCCTTGGGCGACATTATATATTCGTTATCGATCTCCAGTTGTTCGCCGGTCTCGGTATCTGTTACCGTATAAGGCCGTCGGCAATTTTGCACACAGGCGCCGCGGTTGGCTGCCGCATTCTGCGTATGCAGACTCATATAACATTTTCCGGAAATAGCCATGCATAAGGCCCCATGCACAAATAGCTCCAGTTTCACCAGTTTCCCTGAAGGACCTTTGATTTTCTTACGTTCAATTTCGCTGCTGATATCCGCAACCTGTTTTAAGGTCAGTTCCCGGGCCAGCACCATCACATCGGCATAACGGGAAAAAAACCGGACTGACTCCACATTGCTGATATTGGCCTGGGTGGAAATATGCAACGGGATCTCCATCTGGTTGCAATAATCGATTACCGCAAAATCTGCGGCGATCACCGCATCAATTTTGTGTTTCTTAACTTCCTTTAATACGGTTTTGAGTAATTGCATGTCATACTCATACATCACGGTATTGAGTGTGATATAGGCTTTTAGTCCCTGCTTCCTGCAAATAGCACTGACCGTTTTAATATCAGAAATATGAAAGGACTGGGAAGAGCGGGTACGCATATTCAGTTGCTCCACGCCAAAGTAAATGGCATCGGCACCGGCATTGATGGCGGCCTGTAAACTATCGAAAGAGCCGGCCGGCGCCAGCAGTTCCACTTTATCTTTTCTCATTCCACTGATTTATTTCATCCCTTCGAGAATCCGGATGTAGTTGGCTCTTTCAAAAGCAGTAGGGTCTGATACATTCTGCTGACTCATGCTGCCCCTGAATGAAGTGATATCTTCAAAGCCCATCATGTACATCCAGTCCTGCAGTTC
>JAKQJH010000214.1 GCA_029561255.1 Bacteroidota bacterium
GGGCCGTATCGAATTATATTGCGGAGCGGAATAAGAAGAACTGGAATATGAAAACCTCCATTATTAACCTGAACACGGAATTGATCCGTTTACTGGACAAATTATGAAACTGACCCTGGGCTTCTCCCCCTGCCCCAACGATACTTTTATATTTGACGCACTGGTCAACCAGAAAATTGACACCGGCGGACTTTCCTTTGATGTGATACTGGAAGATGTGGAAACGCTGAACCAGTGGGCCCTGCAAGGCAAACTGGATATCACCAAACTCAGCTTCCCCGCTTTTTTCAAATCAACTCCTCATTATGTACTGCTCGATTCAGGTAGTGCCCTGGGTAAAGGTGTAGGCCCATTACTGGTCAGCACTACGGAAAATACAAATCCGGATGTCAGCAAGAGCCGGATTGCCATCCCGGGAATCAATACCACGGCCAACCTCTTGCTCAGTTATGCTTATCCGGAAGCAAGGAATAAGACAGCTTTCATTTTTTCCGCTATTGAAGAGGCGGTGGTCAGCGGTGAAACAGACCTGGGACTGATCATTCACGAAAACCGGTTTACTTACCAGGATAAAGGATTAAAAAAAGTAATGGACCTGGGAGAATACTGGGAAAATAAAATGAAAGTGCCGATTCCCCTGGGCGGGATCGCTGCGAAAAGAACATTGGGAACGCCATTGGCAAAACAGGTCAGTACCCTGATTAAGGAAAGCCTGGCCTATGCATTTACCGGCTATCCGGAAGTGACCGGCTATGTAAAAGATCACTCGCAAACGATGAGTGAACAGGTCATGCGTCAGCATATCGATCTCTATGTAAATAATTATTCCCTGCAGCTGGGTGATGACGGAAAGAAAGCAATTTTGGAATTATTCAATGTATACCATTCCATGCAGGGCAACGAGAAGATAATAACACCGGATTTATTTCTTTAACGCCGCCGCATAGGTTTCCAGGCATCTTTTCCTGGCCACTTCATGTACCACTATAGGCCGGGCATAGGTGAGTTCTTCAAACTCAGGCACCCATTGCCGGATGTATTTCAGCTCCGGATCAAATTTCTGTGTTTGCAGGTAGGGATTAAATACCCTGAAATAAGGAGCCGCATCGCAGCCGCTGCCTGCCGCCCATTGCCAGCCACCATTATTGGCCGCCAGGTCAAAATCCAGTAGCTTCCGCGCAAAATAACCTTCGCCCCATCGCCAGTCGATCAGGAGATGTTTGGTCAGAAAGGAGGCCACGATCATCCGGACCCGGTTATGCATAAAGCCGGTGGCATTGAGTTCCCGCATACCCGCATCCACAATGGGATAACCGGTCTGCCCTTTACACCAGGCGTCAAATTCGTGTTCATTATTTCTCCACCGGATCTTGTCATACTCCGGTTTAAAGGAATGTCCCACGACCCCTGGAAAATGCCAGAGAATCATATGATAAAAATCCCGCCAGATCAATTCATTTAAAAAGGTTTCATTCAACACACCGGCTTCACGGGCCAGTTCGCGGATACTGATGGTTCCAAAACGCAGGTGCACACTTAAACGGGATGTTCCCGGCAGGGAGGGTATATCCCGTTGTTCCTTATACCGGCTGATGACTTCTTTCTTCCAGCTGTTGGCCGGGAAAGGAAGACCCGTTGCGGTAAAACCCATTGAACCGAGGGAAGGAATGGCTTTTGCCGGTTGCTGAAAGAAGTGTTTGAAATATTTTTTTGTGTTGAATACGGGCATTGTTTGCGCCCCCAACACGGCCTTCCACTTCCTTGAATAAGGAGTGAATACTGTATAGGGTTTCCCGTCATCCTTCAGTACTTCATTTTTCTCCAGTATCACCTGGTCCTTGAACGTCTGAAATGAACAACCCTTTGCTTTCAGCCATTGCCCGATAGCCGCATCCCTTTCAAGGGCATAGGGTTCATAATCGTGATTGGTATAAACGGATGTCACATTATACTCCCTGAACAATTCCTGGTACACCTGCAAGGGTTTTCCATACCTGACATCGAGGGTGCTGCCGAGTGCTGTCAGTTCCTCTTGCATCCCGGAGAGTGCCCGGTGAATAAACTCCACCCGGCGGTCATCCTTATCTTCCAGCGAATCCAGGATGTCCGTATCGAAAATAAAAACGGGAAGTACAGGTTGTCCGGATTGTAGCGCCTGGAACAAACCGGCATTATCAGTAAGACGAAGATCGCGGCGGAACCAGAAAACAGAAACAGCAGGCTTCATGTGGGTGCAACAAGTTTACCGGGGAATTGTTTGGATGATCCGGGAATAAATTTCGGAGGAGTACCGGTTACTGTACATACAATCCCCGAAGCGGCGGACCCATTTTATACCATGAATGGCATTGGTGAGAAAAACTTCATCGGCTGCTTCCAAAGCGGAAATCGTTACCGGTGTTTCGGTTACTTTATATCCGGCCGCCAGCATTTCGCGGACCAGGTATTTCCGCATCACGCCATCCACCGCCCCTTGTTCCGGTCCGGGCGTAAGAAATTGGCCGTCTTTTACTATAAACAAATTGGCAATCGTACTATCGGCAATATGACCATCCTGATTCAGCAGCAGGCAATCATTCAGCTTGTTTTCCTTCGCATAAAGGGAGGCCATGGTATAAGGTAGAAAATTAGCCGACTTCAAGCCCGAAAAAAAATCAACCTGTTTACGTGCATCCGGATAAATACCGATCTCCAGCCCGTTTTCATTCAGCCGGCTGAATCTATCGGACAGTGGCCAGCATTCGATCAGGTATTGTACAGTACGGTCTGCATCATAGAGACCGCCATTACCCCGGAAAAGCGATAAGCGGACCCGGCCCAGTTTATTTACACCGTTTTTCATGGCCAGTTCCTGTATGGCTGAAACGAGCTTTGCCCTGGAAAAAAGTCCGGGCAACTCAAACTTCAACAGATCGGCGCCCTTTATCAGTCGCTGGAAATGCAATTCCTCCAGAAGAATGACGCTGTTATCAAGCTTCATCGTCTCAAACAAACCATCGCCATAGCGATATCCCCGGTTGGCAGCCAGTAATACCGGCTGATCCGCGGGGGTGATTTTTCCATTGAAAGAAATGTACATGGCTCAAAGTAACGAAAAAAGACGGCTGCGACGTTTTTAACACATAGGCACATAGGGGCATAGGGATACATAGAAATACAAATTCTATGTTACAATGTGTCTATGTGTCAAAAAAACTCCGCGTAGCGGAGAACACCAGTCACAAAAAAGAGGCCGCCTCTTTTGAGACAGCCTCTTTATAAATAATAAGGATTTGTTCGTTGTGTGCTCAGATAAGTCAGGCTTGTTCAACAAGTCCGGCTTTTACCGCATACATGACCAGGCCGGCCATGGATTTAGTACCGGTTTTGGTTTTGAGTTTATCACGGATGGCTTCCACGGTCCGGGGACTCAGGTCCACGATATCCGCAATTTCCTTCGTACTTTTCTCATCACACATCAGTTTAAGGATGGTGATTTCCTTTTCGGTCAGTTGCACATCCTGTGGCATGGATGACTCATGATTTCTTTTGGTACGCAGACCACTCAGCAGGGCTTTATTGGTCAGGTCATTGAAATGGAAATCATTTTCAAATACACCACGGATCGCTTCATAGATCAGTTCGGCACCGGATTCTTTAGTGATATATGAATTAGCACCCAGCTCCATCATCTTGGAAATAACCGAATGGTCATTCAGGAAGGAGAGCATGATTACTTTAATATCGGGGTATAATTTTTTGATCTCAGGTAAAGCGGTCAGTCCATCCATGATCGGCATCTGAATATCGAGCAGTACCACATCCGGTTGTATATGACGGAGGAGGTTCAGCAGCTGCATACCATTTTCGGCTTCAGCTACCATCTGAATATCTTTTCTTGCCTGTAATGCTGTCTTGATACCGGTACGGAATAAAGCGTGATCATCTGCAATCGCCACCTTAATAACGGAGTTAGAGTCGGGGTTTTTCATGATTTAGAGAATTAGTAAAACAATTATTGGATTAAAGTATTTATTCTGAGTGCAAGTTGGAGAATTCCTGTAACATATACCATAGTGAAAGTACTTGATTTAAAAATTGCGGAAACTACCGAAAAGGAAATGCCCGAACGTAGCTTTACGAGTCCGACTCAGTGTATTTACCTATACGACGGTAAATACCGATGATGGGAAATAGGGAAGTTCTTCTCTTGTTCACATGGATGTGTGGATATACTTTTGTGTCAGAAAGTTGATTGAGCGGATGAACTGTATTATCTCATCCAGTGTCCATAACCGTCCAGAAAGTCTTTTCCAATTCCCTTGAAAAACCGACCCCGATTTCCATCGGGATACACTTCCCGGCAATCAACTTTCACTTTTAAAATATTGGTCCCGTTTTTCCGATCCAACCCTTTAGAAAAAACCGAAACCAGAGCGCCATTAAACCTTTCCTGATGAAGCGCTGCTTAAAAAAGCTTTTCTTTTCATAACAGTAACAAAAAAGCCCCGGTCCTCATAACGCCGGGGCTTAGCCTTTGTAGCAAGTACTGTTTCAGGGTTTCTGAGCTACCAGGTAAGCACGGGGCTCCCCCTGGGTAAATTTTTTCCGGCCGGGTATACTGTATACTTCCTTTAATTGAAGCCCCGCTTCCAGCAACATGGCTTCCATTTCGTTCAGGGAATAAATATAATCCACCCCTTCTTTTACCTCCCTGTTTCCTGCAGCATCAATCGTGATGGTCTCAACTTCGATGCGGGTTGGCTGGAAAAGCATTTGTCCCCGGGATAAAAAAGTGTACTCCCCGTACTGACTCCAACTGCTCGTGAAAGGTTTACTGAATGAAATTTCTGCAATGCTCCAGCTATTAATCAGCAGATGCCCTCCAGGTTTCAACTGACCCGCAATATTGGCCAACAGGCTCTGTGTATCGGCCGCATTGAAAAAGTTGAGGCTGTTACCCATACAGAGCGCTAAATCAAACAGCTCACCGGATTGAAATTGAATCACACCGGAACAGGCGGTTTCCACCGGCAGGTTTTCGGCTCCGGCTATGGTTTTAATTTCATCAATATAGTCGGGCAAATTATCAACAGCCAATACGCCGATACCCTTTCGGGCCAGCGCCAGGGTATGACGTCCATAGCCGCACATCAAATCCAGTACCCGGCTCCCGGGCTGCAGGTTAAAATGAGGGACCATAAAGTCCACTTCCTTTACGGTCAGTTCGGCCGGTATCAGGGTCTTCCAGATATCCTTATAGTGGCCATCAAAAAAATCATCATTGATATTGCTCATACGAAAAGCGTTGAGATAAAAAAACCGGGACAACCCGGTCATTCATTTATTCCAATAATTTGTTCCGGGTGGCATACATCACCAGGCCGGCGATGGTCTTGGCCCCTACTTTCTGTTTCATGTTTTGCCGGATGGTTTCGATGGTCCGGGGACTCAGGAACACTTCTTTCGAAATTTCTTCGGTGGTCTTGTCATCCGCGATCAGTTTCAGTATCCGGAGTTCCTTTTCGGATAGCTTGACCGGGTTGGGGTAAAACTGCCGGACCGTTTTCTTATGCTGGAGTTTCAGCAACACGGCTTTATTGACGAGTTCATTAAAATAGAAATCGTCATTCATACAGGTCAGGATGGCCTGGTAGATCTCTTCGGGGTCAGTGGTCTTGGTGAGGTAGGCATTGGCGCCCATTTCCATCATGCGGGTGATCATCTCCTGGTCATCATACATAGTCAGGACAATAATCTTAATGGATTCATACTCTTTCCGGATCAGTCCGATGGCATTGATCCCGTCCACATGGGGCATCCGGATATCCATGAGAATCACATCCGGTTGTTTGAGCACCAGTTTGTGCATAAGATCCTTGCCGTCTTCGGCTTCCCAGATTATTTTCAGGTAATCTTTTTCTTTTAACGCCATCCGGATTCCATCGCGGAAGATCTTATGGTCGTCTGCAATCGCTACTTTTATTTGCTGAGCCGTCATGAGGTATTGGGTTAAGAAAATGGCTGATTTGATACCGACACGAGTAAAACTACGCAAATTTTAGTAGAAACCGCAAAATGGGGATATTTCTTTTAGGCTTGTTTTCAGCAGCCAAAAGTACTTGTGGTACGCAGAGATGGATGCAGCCTTTGTAAACTGCAATGAAAGTAAAAAAGGAACAGGCAACCGGTGTTTGGTTGCCTGTTCTCCCAATCAACGGGTGGTAATAAACTTAATGTACCCTAACTGATCGGCCACAAACGCAGCCAGCACCAGCATGGCGAGCAGGTAATAAGCGGACAACATCAGTTTTGATTCTGGCCGGTCAAACCCCGCCTTTTTTAAAAAAGCGGGTCTGAACCATAACCAAACCAGTTTTACCAACTGGATCAACAGGACCAGTATACTGGTCAGCATAAGAAAACGCATAGGCTTTATAGTTTAAAACATTCAGTGGCGATATCCCATATTACCCCGGCCACCATAAACCAACCCCCATACCGGCGGAGGCTTCTCCAAAGGAATGGCCGGATGGTTGACCAGGTTGCGCTGGATTCAACCATCGTTTGAAATTCGATTATAATGGTGGCGACATTAAAGGCCCCTACAATCACATCCTTTATACACTCCCAGGGTATTCTCATGCGACCCGTAACCTGCTTCCCCTGGATCTGCATTTCCTTATACAATTCAAAAACGCCAGCAAAAACCACCATTTCATCCGCAGGGTTCATCAATGCAGGATTATAAACTTGCGGATTAATTACACTGAGCAGCGAAATCAACTGTGTGTTTTTTTGCTGCATGTAAACAAGATCCGTTGAACCAGCTCTTGCCGCATTCTCCTCTTCCAGAACGGCCACCGGCCTTTTCAATCGCCGCAGTATGGCTGTATCATAGGATTTAAAAAACTGTTCCAGCGCCAGGAAGGCTTCTTTCCGGCCGGGCACTGGTTGAGCGGTTTTACCAGGATATACAGCCGCCCGGCCCTCAATCATAAAAAGGGAGACAAAAAATAAGATCAGTACTTTTTTCATAAAATAATTATAACTGCCTACTCTGTTCAAAACCCGGTTTTCGGCATTCCCGTAGCACGCGCTGCTGTGCCAAAACTACTTTCAGCAGTGGCCGTTACCTTGGGAAAACCAACCTGTTTATGGAGTACTTTACTGAAAATCTCCTGTGGCCGGTTCAACGAAATATGACCGGCTATCCCCGCCTTAAAGAACTATCGGGAACAAATATGGGAGGATCCTATCAGATTTGGAGGGGAAAAAAAACGGAAAAAATGTTTTTTTTCTGTCAACCAAAATATTAGCGTTTAGAGAATTTTTTCAAATTTTGACCCATGAATGAAAGGGGTTATAGTTATATTATTAGTAGGTTAAAAAATGATTTATTCCTAGAAATAATTGTTGTAATTGTATCATTTTATCTATTTTTTCGACTACTCAATGGGTTCAAAAAAAATAAAATTGAGGCGCTTTTTTTAGTTTACTCTGCATCACTTGTTTATCTTTTCACCTTCGGATCAGACATTTCTCTTTCAGTAATATTTCAAGAAAATTATTTTCAAAAAAAGCTTATTCTTGAAATTGGAAATATTACATTCTCAATTATCGAAGCATTTACCTTTTACTTTTATTTTAAAAATTTATCATTAAGCAAAAAAACACAAACGCTTATTAACATATCAGGAAGTGTATTTTTAGCATTTCTTTGTTTCTGTGCTTTTTTAATTTTTCAAAGTTCTGATGCATATAGAGCGCTTTACAATTTGTCATTTGTTATTAACATCGTTGAATTCTTTTTACTTTTCTTTATATGCCTCTCCTATTACTCCAACATTATTAACATTAGAAATATCAAAAAAACTATAAATTTAAATGAACTATTAATTGTTAATTCGTTATTCCTTTACATATCAATCGCTCTTCCATTTTTAAGCATGGGACCATCCATGATCAACTTGCCAAAATGGACTCATAAATGTATGATCATATTACATTACCTATCAATAATAAACATTTTAGCTACACTGATATTTGTTCAAAAAAAACAAAATAGTATTACACAATGAATACAGTAATATTAACAACCACATTTTTAATACTCATACTTGCTGGCTTTATTTTCACATTAATGATATTTTACAGGAATAGGCAAATGGTTTTTTTGGAAAACTTAAAAAATGCACATGCCCAATATGAAAATAATTTAATCTCATCTCAATTAGAAATCCAAGAACAAACTTTCCAACAAATCTCAAGAGAAATACATGATAACATAAGCCTGTCGCTAACACTTGCCAAACTTCAACTCAACACTTTTGACTGGAATGACCGTGAAAAATCTGTTATCAAAATGGAGTCTTCCATCCAACTATTGGGTAAATCAATCGCCCAACTCAGTGATATTTCCAAAAGTCTGAATGCCGATATCATTATACAGCAAGGACTCTTGCAGGCGCTGGACGAGGAAATGCACCGCATCCGGCAAGCCGATCAATTCGAGTTAGTTTATGAAGTAAAGGGCAGCCCGGTATTTTTGGACAGCAATAAGGAACTTATCATTTTCCGGATCATCCAGGAAGCTTTTAACAATGTGATCAAACATGCCCACGCTTCTGTCGTACAGTTGCAGCTGGACTATTGCCCGGAACAGCTACAGATCCTGGTTACCGATAATGGCCGGGGCTTTGACCCGGATCGGAATAAAAGCGGGGGGAATGCAGGACTGAAAAATATGGAGACCCGGGCCAGTATTCTTAAAGGAGAAATGCAGGTCTTCAGTTCGGCCGAAACCGGCACCACCCTAATATTTACTATACCCATCGAATAAACATGAAAGACACAAACAAGATAAAAATCGCCATGGCCGATGACCATGTATTGCTGCGCAATGCCCTGGCTTCCCTGATCGACAGTTTTGAAGACTGCCAGGTGATCCTGCAGGCCGGCACCGGGAAAGAATTGACGGAAGCCATCCGGAAAGGCGTTTCGCCCCAGGTAGTGATCCTGGACCTGAATATGCCGGAGATGGATGGTTTTGAAGCCGCAAGCTGGCTGCAGCAGCATTATCCGGATATCCTGGTGCTGATGCTGACCATGTATGATTCGGAACTCTCCCTGATCCGGCTGCTCCAGGCGGGGGTCAAGGGTTTTCTGAAAAAAGATATCCATCCCTCCGAACTGAAATTTGCCATCCAGTCGGTGGTGCAGAACGGGTACTACTATTCCAATCATACCACCGGCAAACTGGTCAACCTGTTCCGCCAGCATTCCGACGGCAACAGCCTGATTCAGCGTTCGGTGCTGAACGATCAGGAGATTCAGTTCCTTAAACTGGCCTGCAGCGACCTTACGTATAAGGAAATTGCCCAGCGGATGGGACTGAACCCCCGGGCCGTGGATACGTTGCGGGATCAGCTTTTTGTCAAACTGGATGTGAAGAGCCGGGTGGGACTGGCCCTGGTGGCTCTGCGACAGGGGGTGGTGACCTTCTAAAATGTCCAATAACGGCTATTGGGCCGGAAAATGACCTAAAACAACACCGGCTATCGGTTAATACGTATATTTTCATTTTACACATCGTAAAAACCCCTGTCACGGTTGTAAGGTTACGGGCGGTTCCGTAAATCCCGAAATTTTCAAAAGCCGGGGATTTCCTCTTGTACACATGCCCATGTGGATATACTTTTGAGCAGTTGATTGACAGAAGATGGAGCCCCTATTTTTCGTCCAATGTCCCTTGAGACCGTCCTGAATGAAATTTCCAAATCCTTTGAAGTCCATGCGAAGTCCAATGTCAATCAACTCCTTTTTCCTTTTCTGATTTTCTCCCGGCCTAGTCTATTTCTGAGACCCACTTTGGCCCCCTTTTTAGCCCCCAGTTTATCCACAGCTGTTGATAACCGGAAAAATCCCCGGTAAACTTACGATTTTTACAACCGTATTTTTACTAATTTTACCTGGTAATACTACCATATTTTTAAGCGAAAAGATACGTTTAAAATCGCCCAAAAGCCTTGCCTGTAGCGGGTTTTAACTGATTTTAAGGGTATTTGTCCATTTCCTTAAGGATTGTACCGGAACGCAGGTATTACAATATTCGCACTGTCAATTTATTAGAGGAAAAGGCTTAAAATGTTACTGTTATGAAAAGAAAATTAGAACCTGAAGAGGTATTATGTCTGGATTGGGAGGAATAAGCATTTATTGCTCCGAACTTTTTATTGTATGAAAGCTTTTCTATATTTGGAGTAAATTCCAATAATATAGAAGAGCTTTTATCACATACACTCAGTTTCTCTTTTTTACTACCATTACTGGTAATATTCCTTTTATCAAAAAAATTGACTTTTGATAAAAGTGTTTATATACTCATCGCATATCTAATAATATTTTTTGTTTTCAATTTCTTTTTTAAAGAATCAAAAACAATTCTTGGAAAGAAAAACTACTACTTTTTTTATACTATATTAGAATACTACTCTTTTGCATCTTTATTCTTGCTTAGTATTCCAGAAAAGCGTTTTCAATATATTTATTACATCACTAGCAGCGCGTTCTCGATTTTTCTGGTATTAATTTACTCCTTTTTTAAGATTGAAAGGCTTGATTCAATTCCAATTGGAATTGAATCAATAGTACTTATGACATTCATTATTTACTTTTTCTATTTTCAACTTAAAAATGTCACAAATAGAAGCATATATGAATTTTCTTCGTTTTGGATTGTCCTTGGAATTATGATATACATAGGGTTTACATTTTTCTTTAACATCTTGGCCAACTATGTAAGTCCGCAGTTTTTGAATAAATACTACTACTATACATATTTAGGTGACATATTTAAAAATATACTTTTTTCAATTGCTCTACTCTTTGCCTCTAAGAATCACCATCCAAATGTTGCCTCAATTCCGAAACTAGACATGATTTAACACCACCACTAACCCACCACTATGTTCTTATTGCAAACCACTTCCAGTTCCGGTTACTCCTTCGTGCTCTTATTGGGCACCCTGGGGATGTTGGTGCTTACGGTGGGCCTTATCATATTCATCATCCTGCACCAGAAAAGGGTCAAGCGGTTTAATGAGAAGATTCAGGATATGGAAAAAGCACAGCAACGTCTTCTCCTGAATGCCTCCATCAAACTGCAGGAAGAAGAACGACAGCGGCTGGCCGCCGATCTGCACGATGATGCCGGTCCCCTGCTCGCCACCGCCCGCCTTTACCTGAATGAGAACCTGGTGAACCAGGACAAAGCCACCCAGCTCCAGTCCATCTTCCAGGCCCGCCAGATCATTGATGATACCATCCAGCTGGTACGGAATATCAGCCATAGCCTGATGCCCCCCACCCTCAAGAACTTTGGTCTCGAATCGGCCATCAATGACCTCTTCCAGAAGATCAGCGGTTCCGGCACGATCAATGCCAGCAGCCGTTTCCACGAATACAAAGACCGGCTGAAAGAAGAAAAGGAACTGATCATCTTCCGCGTGGTGCAGGAACTGATCAATAATATTCTGAAACACAGTAATTCCAGCTTTATCCACCTGACCCAGAATGTACATGCCGGCAAGTTCTACCTGCGCATCCACCACGATGGCCGCGGTCTGGTGCAGGCCGATTTTGAAAAACTCAACAAGAGTAATGTAGGCCTGGGACTAAAGAATATCACCAGCCGTTTACGGGTAGTGGACGGGAATATCAATTTCGAAAAGGATATTTCGCAGACCTATTACAAAGTCACCATT
The DNA here is from genome assembly GCA_029561255.1 of Bacteroidota bacterium. GTDB lineage: Bacteria > Bacteroidota > Bacteroidia > Chitinophagales > Chitinophagaceae > JJ008. The sequence continues at coordinate 11,745 of JAKQJH010000214.1, forward strand.
GAACTCCCCAAAGATGAACCCTACGAATAAGCACAGTCCTATGGTTTATAGGTAACTATTTGTTATTTTTACGCATTATCTGATATATGGGAACCATCAAGGTAGCGATAGCTGACGATCATAAGATCTTCCGGAAAGGAGTCATACTCTCCCTGCGCCCATATTCCAATATTAAATTTGTACAGGAGGCCGAGAACGGGGAAGACCTGCTTAACGGACTGCCCGCTTCTGAGCCGGATGTGATCCTGATGGACCTGCGTATGCCGGGAAAAGACGGGATCGAAGCCACCAAGGCGGTCAGCAAACAATACCCCCAGATAAAAGTACTGATCCTGAGTATGTATGAAGATGAGCGCTTTGTTTACCATCTCATGGAAAACGGGGCCAATGGCTACCTCCTGAAAAGCGCCGAACCGCAGGAAATACGCCGGGCCATCATGGAAGTCCATGAAAAAGGGTATTACCTGAATAATTTCGTCAACCGCATCCTGCTGAAGAAATCCCATTCCCGGCAGAAAGTGGTTCCCTCCCTCAACAGTGAGATCACCCTCAGTGATAAAGAAAAAGATGTGCTCCGGTTTATTTGTATGGAGTTTACGGCCGCCGAGATCGCCCAGAAGATGGAGATCAGTCCCCGTACGGTAGAAGCCATCAAGGACCGGCTTATGGAGCGATTCGGGAGCAAAAATACCGCCGGCCTGGTCTTCTTTGCGGTAAAAAACAACCTGATAGAATAAGCGCAGAATGGCCTAAAAAACGATTTCCGGAATTTCCCCCTCCACCATCAGTTTACCCGCAGTTTTAGCTTTTATTTCTTCCACCGATACTCCCGGTGCCCGTTCCAGCAATTGAAATCCATGCGGCGTAATATCCAGCACCGCCAGGTCTGATACAATTTTTTTGACACACCCTACCCCGGTCAGCGGCAGGCTGCAGGCCGGTAATAATTTGGACTCCCCCTTTGGATTGGTATGCATCATGGCCACAATGATATTCCGGGCACTGGCCACCAGGTCCATCGCTCCTCCCATACCTTTTACCATCTTCCCCGGAATTTTCCAATTGGCGATATCCCCCCGCTCACTGACTTCCATGGCCCCCAATACGGTCAGGTCTACTTTGCCCGCCCGGATCATACCGAAACTCATTGCTGAGTCAAAGAAGACCGAACCGGGTACCGTGGTGATGGTTTGCTTGCCCGCATTGATCAGGTCCGGATCCTCCTCCCCTTCAAACGGGAAGGGCCCCATCCCCAATAATCCGTTTTCGCTTTGCAATACCACATCCATTCCAGCCGGAATATAGTTGGCTACCAGGGTCGGGATACCGATACCCAGGTTGACATAATACCCATCCTTCAGTTCACGGGCGATCCGTTTTGCAATCTGTTCTTTATTTAATGCCATACCCTTTGTTTGTTAAATGAAATAAGCCCGTTACTGTTACTCCCTTGTCCGCACCGTCCGTTGCTCAATCCGCTTCTCATATGCACGGCCCTGGAAAATACGGTGTACATAAATACCGGGTGTATGGATATGATCCGGATCCAGTTCACCGGCCGGCACCAGTTCCTCCACTTCAGCAATCGTGACGCGACCAGCCATCGCCATCAGGGGATTGAAATTGCGGGCCGTTTCCTTATAAACGAGGTTGCCCTGTGTATCACCTTTCCAGGCTTTTACGATGGCAAAATCAGCGTCAAAGGCCATTTCCATTAAATATTCCTTGTTATTAAATACCCGGCTTTCTTTTCCATCCGCGACTTCCGTACCTACTCCTGCCGGCGTAAAGACCGCCGGCATACCATAGCCTGCTGCCAGGCATCGGGTGGCCAATGTACCCTGGGGTATCAGTTCCACTTCCAGTTCCCCGCTCAGCAATTGCCGCTCAAACTCTGCATTCTCCCCCACATAAGAGGCGATCATTTTCTTCACCTGCTTTTGCTTCAGCATCAATCCGATCCCAAAATCATCCACCCCGGCATTATTGGAAATACAGGTGAGGCCACTGACCCCTTTTTTTACCAGGGCATTAATACAATTCTCCGGTATACCGCATAAGCCAAATCCACCCAGCATCAGGGTGTTCCCATCAGCAATATCCCGGATGGCTTCCTCAGCCCCGCTGACAACTTTATTCATGTAATCGTGATTAGGTAGTAAAAATAAGGACTTGCAAGGAAATTCAACCGAACGTTCATTCTGCTTTACTCCGGGGTATCCCGGTCCGGCGTTGGGTATCTTTCTTTTCAGGGACTATCACCTGTTCAGCCATACTATCGGCTTTTGGGACTTTGGCGGCTTGCTTTAACTGCGAACTATCACTATGATGACTCAGGGAATCCATAAGCACTTTCAGTTCGTCCGGCTGAGAACGGTAGTAAAGAAAACTCTCCCTGAACTGATCCTGGCTGACCTTATGCAATTTTAAAATCTGGCTGTATAATTCAATCCCTTGTTTCTTTTTATCAAGCCCGGTGTCTTTGACCAGCATATAGTTATTAATAAAAAGATCCGCCCGCATCAGGTCCCAGAGAATATCCTCCATTTTGTCACGCGACAACAGTTTTTCCGGCTTTTCCGATTTGTTGTTACAGGAAAAAACAAGGATACCGAAGCCCAGCAGTAGCAGTGCCTTTTTCATTACAAGGTTTTATACTGGTTTGCATTGGTTACATCCAGCCGGGTGAGGAGTTCTTTCGCACGGCTTTTCTGTTCTCCACCAGCCTTACTGAATATTTTCACGAGTTCATTCGCTCTTCCCTGGAAAAAAAGCTGCATGACCATGGAGTTTGGATTCTCTGTATTCAGGGTATTCAGAAAATTGAGCGCGTTGATAATACCGCTGCGACCGGCTTCCTCATTTTCAAAAAATACATCAATACCCGAGCGGTAATAGGAATACAATACATCATGCATCAGGGCAAAACGGCTGTTATTCATATTTTCGGCCAGCCAGTACCGGTTACGCAGACTTTCAAAGGATTTCCAGCCGGTGATCTCACGACCCTCCGGTGCATTATTGACAATATTCCACGCTTTTTGAAAGTAGACATCCCCGCCACGCAGTGAATACGAATCATAATCAAATCCCAGGATAATGTTGACATAATAAGCCAGGACGGCAGTCAGGTTGCCGACCAGGGGGTCATTCCCCTGTACCCGGTTCTCATTGAATTCAATGGGTTGAAATTCCTGGTATTTGAAGATGAAATTATCATCCTGAAAATTCAGTAAGGGACAATCATACGTGGTATTATAAGCCGGGCGGGCCGCCTGTATGGTCATCTTTCCCTCAAAGACATTATTGCCCAGGTCCTTTTCGATGGTGATCAGGAAACTGCATTGAATTTTTTCGGAGGGCTGAAATACATCATTGGTCCACTTACGGGCATTCAGAAAATTGGTCAGTCCCGTCTGCAGGGTATTGAAAATTTTCCGGTCGATCTGCGTGCTTACTTTACTGGCAATCACCGTCAGCCTTGCCTGAATTTCCTGGGCAGTAATGGAACCCGCCAGGAAAAAAAGGAAAAAGGCAATCAGAAAACGCTTATGCATAGTACAATTGGATTATAGTGTCAGTAATATCAGCAGCCACGGCCTGCTTGGGTTTGGTGCCGAAAGGAAATTCTTTACCGTCACGGGTAAACAAGGTTACTTTATTGGTATCTTTTCCAAAACCGGCGCCTGCATCATTCAGTGAATTCAGTACAATCATATCCGCGTTCTTATTTTCAAGTTTAGCCAGCGCATGTTTCTTTTCATCATTTGTTTCGAGGGCAAAGCCCACCAAAACCTGGTCCGTTCTTTTTATCTCCCCGAGGCTTTTCAATATATCCCTTGTTTTCTTCAGCTCCAGGGGAAGTATTTCACCGGTTTTCTTGATCTTCTCCGTAGCTGTCTGTGCCGGTGTATAATCGGCCACTGCCGCTGCCATCACCGCAATCGCTGATCCTGGAAATTCGTTCATACAGACCTCATACATCTGAGCGGCCGTAACCACGGGAATAACCCGGATACCCGGCAAAGTTGATTCTCCGGTTACGGGTCCCAATACCAGGGTTACTTCAGCGCCCCGAGCCTGCATTTCAAGGGCAAGGGCAATGCCCATTTTTCCGGAGGAATGATTTCCGATAAAACGAACCGGGTCAATGGGTTCGTATGTGGGCCCTGCGGTAACCAGTACTTTTTTACCATATAAAGCTCCGTTAGAAAAAACCTGTTCTTCCAGGTAGCTGATTATTTCAGCCGGTTCTGCCATCCGGCCTTCCCCGGTAAGGCCACTGGCCAGTGCACCGTTTCCGACCGGAATGATCCGGTTTCCAAATTCTTCCAGCCGCTTTATATTGGCGCGGGTAGAGGGATGCTGCCACATATCTTCGTCCATGGCAGGCGCACAAACCACCGGACAGGTAGCTGAAAGATAGACGGCCATGAGCAGGTTATCACAGTTGCCATTGGCCATTTTTGACAGTGTATTACAACTCAATGGGGCGATCAGGAAAACATCGGCCCAACGGCCCAGCATCACGTGATTGGACCAGCTTTGTTCATCAAATAATTCAGTAAGAACGGGGTTCCGGCTAAGTGTGGAAAGGGTCAACGGGGTCACAAAATCTGCTGCCGAAGGAGTCATGATTACCCGCACTTCCGCACCGGCTTTGACCAGTTCACGTACCAGCAGCACCGCTTTATAGGCGGCGATACTGCCTGTAATACCCAACATGATTTTCTTTGCTTTCAGCATAGCTGATCAAAAGTACCATTTCCTGAGAAAAGGACATAACAGGGGCGGTAAATAGCTGTTAAATAAAAAGGCGGCTTCGCCGCTGTTTTATCACATAGAAACATAGTAACATAGGAAACACATAGTATAAGAATTTATCTGCTTGTTTAAAATACACGCCTATCGGATGGCAGAAATCCTAAAAAAAGAGGCCGTCTCAAATGAGACGGCCTCTTTTCTATTCTTTTTATAAGATCAGCTGAACAGCTCATCTTCTCCTTTCCGGAAATACACTTTGTCGTCCATGAATTCCTGGGTTGCCAGCAGGGCCGGATTCGGCATTCTTTCATACGCACGGGAGATCTCGATCTGTTCTTTGTTTTCGTGAATCTCTTCCAGGCTGTCGGTATGGCTGGCAAACTCTTCGAGTTTGTTGTGCAATTCTTCTTTCAGCGAGATATTGATCTGGCTGGACCTTTTACCAATAATGGCAATAGATTCATAGAGATTGCCGGTCTTGGCTTTGATG
>JAKQJH010000216.1 GCA_029561255.1 Bacteroidota bacterium
GCCGGCATTGGTTTCCGCCTTTTCGGCTACATAATTACTGCCTTTGCCGGTGGTGAACATTTCAAAACCGGTCCGGAGAAAATTATTGGCCCAGATCGTGCCTTCGGTACCCATCACTTCATCGCGCAGGTCCATACCGCCCCTGAAAGTCCAGCTTACTTCAAACTGGCCGATGGCTCCATTCTCATATTTTACCAGTCCGACCGCATTATCCTCCGCATCGATAGGATGCATCCGGGTATCGGCCCAGCACATCACTTCCACTGGTTTGATATTTTTTCCGATAAAATTGCGGCTGATCTCCACACAATGGCAACCCAGGTCAATCATGGCCCCGCCTCCTGATTTTTCTTTATCCCAGAACCAGTCGCTATGCGGACCCGGATGTGTCTCCCGGCTCTTGGTCCAGATGACTTCGCCGATACTGCCGTTCTTTACCGCCGCCAATGACTTTAAAAACTTGGGCGTATAACACAGATCCTCGAGATAACCTCCGGTCACCCCGGCCTTGTCCACTGCCTGCAACATCTGCAGGGCTTCTGCCGCATTCCGTCCAAGCGGTTTGGTACATAATACATGTTTCCCCGCTGCGGCACTTTCCAGTACAGCGATCAGGTGCATATCGTTGGATAATCCGATGATCACCGCCTCCACTTCCGGATGGGATACACATTCTTTTATACTGGTGGTAAAATGCGGGACTCCATAGTCCTCCGCAAACTTTCTGGCATTGGCTTCTGTACGGCTATACACCGATACAATCGTATCCTTCCTTCGTTGTGCCACGAGTGCGTCTGCATAAAAACGGGAAATAAATCCCGATCCGAGAATAGCGAGTTTCATAAGCTTATCTTATTTAACAATGGGCCAGGGAAATTTACTTTTCAATTTTACTTTCATGCCGGTGGCGGAGGATTTACGGGCCGCTTCAATGATCTCCAGCACATGTAAGGCATGTTCCACATTGATCCGTGGCTCTGTGCCATTGACCAGACTTTCGCCGACTACGCGGGCACCTTCCTGCCACTCATAGCCACCTTTATCGGTACAGACCAGTTCGGCCGGCTTATCCCAATGTACATCCAGCATCACTCCATTCGTTTCCCAATCATACCCGATCAACCGCATATTTCCATAATCACCATAGATCTGAATGGAATGTAAGGACTGATTGCCGGCTTCATGTCCGTGCGGATCAAAATAATTGAAACCACACATCACATGACTGATCACACCTTTATCATGCTCCATCAATATTTGTGCATTGTCTTCCGCCTCCACTTTTATTTTTCCTTTATCATCCACCGTACGCTCCGGATTAACGATACTGGTCATGGCCATGATGCTGCGGGCGGGTCCCAATAAACCGGTTAAGGTGGCGATATTATATACCCCGAGATCCGGCATACTGCCCCCGTTCTTTTCATAGAAGAAAGCGGACCAGGTAGGACCCGTATGTCCGTATTGACCATGAGCCGCGGCCACCCGTCCCAGTTTTCCTTCCTGGATCATTTTACTCATATAGGCAAACTGCGGACTGTTAACTACTGCGGGAGCGCCCCAGATTCTTAATTTTTTTGTTTTAGCCAGATCCAGCAAGGCCTTGCCCTCGGCATAGGTATTGGCCATAGGTTTTTCACTCCACACATGCTTGCCGGCCATAAGGGCTTTCTTATTCAATTCACCATGCACCTGCATATCGGTCAGAGTGACCATCATATCAAAGGGCACCCCTTTGAGCATTTCATCGATATGGCCGTAGGTAGCGGCATTTACTTTATACTCTTTGTTCTGCGCCACTGCTCGTTCGGGCTTTATATCACAAAGACTCACCACTTCAATCCACTTCGATGAAAGCAACTGGGGTATATAACGGTTGCTTACACTGCCGCAACCGATTACCGCCACCCGCAGTTTTTTATCCGGCAGAGAAGCCGCCCAGCCTTCCAGTGAGGAAACGAGTAATGCCGCCCCGGCCAGAGCCGTGGTCTTCAAAAATTTTTCGCGGGAAATTGTATCAGACATGGTTATTTATTTTTACCATTGAATAATCAGTTCGCTGCGGGGATTAGCAGTCACCAGGCTGACCTGCTTTAATACCGGATCAGCCAGGTACAAGCCTTTCACCCTGTCTTTTCCATAATAATCTTCCAGGTCTTTCAAGGGATCCAGCAGTCGTCCGGTATAGTGCAATGGCTCCTGAACAATTCCATTGACATTTACCCGAACTATTTCCATTCCAAATCCATGGAAGACCCATTGGATTTTTTTATAGTCAGAGGTATAAATTCCTTCTGTAACCGTGAGTTTCAGTTGACGGGCCGAAGGATCATACACGATGAAACGTTTGGCAAATTCCCCTTCTTTATACCCATTGCCTTCCCCGGCATCTTCATAAAAAAGAAAGCGGTTATTAGTAGTACCCTTGTACAAATGGATCTGTAAAGTGTCGGAAGCTATATCGCGGGTGGATTGTACCAATCCCTGCACCGGAATGATCGCGGAAGACTTTACAAACAACGGAATGGAATACGCCGGTGTGCTGCAATTAATTTCCCGGTTTCCGGAATACAACAGATCCGTAAAAAGGTCATACCATTCCCCTTCAGGCAGATACAGTTTTTTGCTTTTCTCCTCCGTTGTCACAGGCACAACCATGATCGCATCCCCGAAGAGAAACTGGTATTGGTAAACAGGGTCATATATGTTTTTATCAAACGGATAATCCAGGGCGAGGCTGCGGGCCACCGGCAAACCAGTTTGTGCCGCTTCATAAAATTTGGAATAGAGATAAGGCATCAGCCGGTAGCGGAATCCAATATAGGTTTTGGAAATGGCTTCTGCTTCTTCGCCATAACTCCAGGGTTCATTGGCCGTCGCAAAAAATTCTTTATGGTTGCGCAGATAAGGAGAGAACACCCCCACCTGCATCCAGCGTTTGAAGAGATCTTTGCTGCCATCTCCAATATATCCACCCAGATCCGGCCCTACAAAGGGCATTCCGGATAAACCCATCTGGCTGTTCAATAAAACACCACTGAGCAATCCTTCATTGGTAGCCATATTATCTCCGCTCCATACCGCCGCATATCGTTGTACACCGGCAAAAGCGGAGCGGGTGAGTACAAAAGGACGTTTCCCCTTTCCATGTCTCACAGCGGCATCATAACTACTTCTGGCCATTTGAAATCCATAGACATTCTTTGCTTCCGGAGCATAGGCTTTACGGCCG
>JAKQJH010000236.1 GCA_029561255.1 Bacteroidota bacterium
TCATCTTCCACCAGCAGGATGGATGTTTTTTTATCTCCGCTCATGTCTTAAAAATAACTGCAAAATTACTGCCTGTGGGCAGATTATTTGTCACCGCAATGTCGCCATTATGGTCGCGGGCAATCTTACGGCAAAGGTACAATCCCAGTCCGGTTCCCTGCGCTTTCCGGGTAGATTCATTGCCGATCCGGTAAAACTTGGAGAAAACCCTGGTCTTTTCCTCTTCTGGTATACCCGGCCCTTCATCAATAACCTGCAGCCGGATCGATCCGGACGCTTTGGCCAGCACCGCTTTGATCTTTCCTTCTTTGGGGGAATATTTGATGGCGTTCTCCACCAGGTTGTTGATCAGCATTTGTAATAACAAGGGATCACCCCGGAGATCGGCCTCTTCTTCAATCTCTTCCTCAAACACGCGGTCCGGGAACCGTTTCCTGAAATCACGCATGCAGTCTTTCAGCAGTGTAGACAGGTCCAGTTCTTCCATGGCGGAGTGATACCGGTCGGATTCCAGCTGGGAAGAGACCAGGATATTATTGGTCAGCAGGTGCAGGCGGGTGGTTTCGTCAAGCGTATTCCGGATCAGTTTTTTCTGCTTTTCCGGATCCAATGTGTATTTCTGTAAGGTTTCCAGGTTGAGCCGCGCTACGGCAATGGGCGTTTTGAGTTCATGAGTGACGGCCATCATAAAATTCTGCTGTTGCTGCTGCAGTTTGAATTGTTTACGGATCGAGCGGTAAACCATCAGGGCACCAATCACTATCAGAATCAGGAAGGTGATACCTTCCGCGATATATTTCCGGGTATTCCGTTTTTCCTCACGGGTAATGGCTTGCATTTCGTCCGCCAGTTTCAGGGTGCTCATGGTTTCCGAGCGGGCTGCCAGGTTTTCATATTGCTGCCGGGCAATTTCCTTGCTTTGTTTCTCGAGGGAGATAAACCACCAGATCAGTGCGGCCAGTACATAGAAAAGCAGGGTGCAGTAAATAACCGTAGTGCGTTTCAGTCTTTTTCGTGTCTCATCCGGCATGGGAAGCTGTTATTTCTTTTCGATCCGTATTCCGGCATTCAGGACATTTTCCAGTGGGTCCTGGCGCATGAGTTGTTCAATCGTGAACGTATAGTCTCCGGGTTTACGGAAATAAAACGCTTTTTCAGATGACCGGGGTGTGATGGGTTCCCGGTGTTCATAAATATCATCCATGCCACTGCCGAGCCAGCCCGTTTCGTCGGTTCCCAAACGCATATCGTAAGGAACCACCTGTGCAGTATCCTGTCCGGGTCCTTTAGCATACAGGTTCACATAAATATTATTGAAACTATAGCGGTCATTGTGCCGGATGATCAGGTATACCATATAAGGCGAACTGGTGTCCTTTATGGTAAAACTGAATGAAGGTTTAAATGTACTTTTCCAGCTATGTTCCGGAATCACGGCTGTTTTTTCATACAAATCAGTATGGGTGCAGGAAAAGGTTCCGAGCACGAGGACAATAAAGGCAAAGGGCTGAAGGAGTTTCAAGTAAACGGTTTTTACAAAAATAAACAGAACGCAACGCTCAGAGTACATTCAATACCTGTTCTTTTGCTTTTTCCAGTTCGTCTTTCATCTGAACCACACATTTCTGGATGGTGGAGTCATAGGCTTTGGAACCGGTGGTATTGATTTCCCGGCCGATTTCCTGGAGGATAAAAGAGAGTTTCTTCCCTTTCGCATCATCCGGGTCAGCCAGGAGGTCTTTGAAATAGTCCAGGTGGTTTTTCAACCGCACCTGTTCTTCACTGATATCGATCTTTTCAATATAGTAAATGAGTTCCTGCTCCAGGCGGTTGCCATCATAGTTTTCCTTGCCCACATTTTCTTCCAGCAGGCGGGTAATACCTTCCCGGATCTTTTGTTTGCGGAGGGGTTCCAGTTTGATCACTTCTTCCTGTAGCTGGCCGATATTATTAATACGGGCGGTCAGGTCATCTTCAAGGGATTTGCCTTCATCCAGGCGATGTGTGTTCAGGTTGCCGATAGCGGTTTCCAGTACCGACTGGAATTGGTTCCATTCCGCATCGGTGAGGGTATCGCTGCTGGGTGTGATCACTTCCGGTAATTTAACCAGGGTGCTCAGAATATTCGAAGCATCCAGGTTGAGGGCTTTGGATAATTCGGCGAGGGGCTGATAATAGGCCTTGGCCAGGTCGGTGTTAATAGTAACGGGTTTGGCGGTGCCGGTATCCTTCAGACTGATGATGCAATCCACACTACCCCTTCCCAGTTTTTCCGACAAGAGTCGACGGATGTCAAATTCAAAGGGTTTCAGGAAAGCGGGGATTTTCAACTGCAATTCAAACTGTTTTCCATTGAGCGATTTAATATCCACCAGGAAGGTCTTGTCAGCTACATTCTTTTCTGCTCTTCCAAAACCGGTCATTGATTTAAGCATGGAACGGGATTTATGATTCAGGTAAAGGTATTTTTTATTATTGATTATTCAGCCGGGTAAAATAGGTTGAGAAGAAGCCGGGGATTGAACAGGAATAGTATAATAAGTCTGTCTTTAATTGATACAAGGCTAAAAAAAATCCCTCCGTAGTAAGCGGAGGGATAATATATGGATGGGTTAGTAAGTACAGGGAATTTGCATTCCCTATGCAATATTAAAAATTATTTCATATAACAAAAAAAAATTTCCAAACTATTTTATTAACATTTTAAAATCAGCTGTGGATAAACCGAAGCATTTTTCATCATTCACAGACAATCCTGATCAATGCATTTCGATCGACGACATAGAAAATATTTCTTTACACAAAACTCAGGATTGCCTGAAACATGCATGAACAGCGGGTTTCAGGCGTATTGTTTTTTTTATGCAACAACAACGGATCATAAATGCAACAACAACGACTGAAAAAAAACAACTGAATTATACGGAGAAAACAGTAGCGTAAAGACACGCGATTACTGACAACGGTATCAGCGGCTCCTGATTGCAAAAAGGGCCATTTCGCCAATGATTCCCTTATTACCTTTGGCAAAACGAATACTATGCGATTTGAACAACCGGTTCCCCTGACTACTATTGCCTCAATGATTGGTGCCACCCTTATTGGCAATAAAGAGGGGATGGCCACCGGCATCAATGAGATACACAAAGTAGAAACAGGCGACCTGGTCTTTGTGGATCATCCCAAGTATTATGCCACCTGTATCAACTCAGCCGCCAGTTTTATTATTATCAATACCGAAACCACCATACCGGAAGGGAAGGCCCTGCTGGTAGTTAATGATCCGTTTGAAGCATACCTGAAGATTGTACAGTTTTACCGGCCCTTCATGCCTTCCGGGAAAGCAATCAGTGATTCAGCCACTATCGGTGAGGGCAGCGTGGTGATGCCCGGGGCGTTTATCGGGCATCACGTTCAGGTCGGAAAGAATTGTGTCATTCATCCTAATGTCAGCATCCTGGATCATTGTATCCTCGGTGATGAAGTGATCATTCAGGCCGGTACGGTGATCGGCAGTGACGCCTTCTACTACAATAAAAAAACCAACCGGGATATACATTACAAACGGATGGCCAGTTGCGGACGGGTGATCATTGAAAATGCGGTGGAGATTGGCGCTAACTGCACCATTGATCGCGGGGTTACCCATGATACTATACTGGGTGCCGGCAGCAAACTGGATAACCTGGTACATATCGGTCACGATACCACCGTGGGTAAGAATTGTCTGATTGCCGCCCAGGTGGGCGTTGCCGGAGCGGTTACTATAGAGGACAATGTGATTCTTTGGGGTCAGGTGGGCGTCAACAAAACACTCACGATCGGTGAAGGGGCCATTGTGCTGGGACAAACAGGAGTGACGAATACGATCGACGGGAATAAGACCTATTTTGGCACCCCCATGGAAGATGCCCGGATCAAACGAAGAGAACTGGTATGGGTAAAACGGATTCCCCTGCTCTGGGAAAAAGTGATGGGTCAGAAAGACAAAGACTGATCATCGGGGATACTAATCCGGCATATAATCATAAGGTAACAGGTCGGCCAGGTTCTTCCAGCTCCAGTAGCCCTGGTTGATCCAGTCCTTCTGTTCATAGTAATACCCGTTCTCTGTAATGACGATCGTATCCTTCAGGTCAATATACGAAGTGGCATAAGGCACACTCTTCGGCAGGTTCATCTTCTTCAGGTACTCCGGCTCCGGACTTTTCTTTGTATACATTACACTGATCTTCCGCGGGTACCAGATCTCGATCTGGTTGGTACTGTCCAGTCCGCCATAATAAACCGTATCATACGGGTCTTTAATCTTATTAAACTTTTTATCATTGGTGGAATCCAGCAGGGAAAGCACAAACCCATCTTCCAGCAGGGTGCTGTCATAATAACTGTGCATGAAATGGAGTTTGGAGCCGCTATAGGCATCGACCCGGGCTTTTGCCCATTGCTTCTTCAGGCTGTCACTGCCTTCCATTTCCATAAACAGGCAATAACCCCGATAGGAATTGATATTGTTATTATAGAAATATACAAAGGAATCCAGCTGATAGCGGAGCTCATATCCCAATGCCCGGTTCGTAATCTGCAGGGCATCCGTGGCCATCACTTTCAGCCGGTTTGTTTTTTTATAAAAGAAAAACTTCAGCACTTCGGGATTGTTTAATACTGCTTTTTCCGCATTGGGGGTGCTGCCGATAAAATTCTTCAGGAAAAAATCGCCGTATTTCTGCCAGCCATCAGCCACTTCAAAACTGCTTTTCAGTACCACTTCCTCCATGCTGTTATCTTTTTTCACCAGCAGTACTTCCAGTTTGTTCTGCTCACTCACCCGGATGGTTTGTGTATGATACCCGGTATAACTGAAGACCAGGTCATATCCGCCGGATTTGAGGCTGAGGTTAAACGCCCCTTCTTTATTGGTGAGCGTTCCGAGTGTGGTGTTCTGACAAAACACGGAAGCCTTGGATAAAGGTTCCCTGGAGGCAGAATCCAGGATCACCCCGCTGATATCAAACTGGGCCTGTAAAAGGAAAGAATAAAAAGAAAGAAACAGTACCAGTAAGGTCCGGCGCTTTTGCATAGAAATATGATTATGGACTAAAGATAGTTTTCCGTTCACTGCGGTTGCATGGCAGGAATAGTGCCAAGGTAGTTTTCGCAGGCCTTTTTTATGGTTTCTTCCAGCGGAGTAAAGGAAAATCCCGGTAGCGTCCTGAGGAGTTTATCGTTTTCAAACAGGGTCTGGCTGATAGCCACCCTTGCACTCTCTTTGGTAAGCAGGGGCCGTTTACCGGTGAAAACGGATTTCAGTTTCTCCAGCCGCCAGGCAATATTCAGTAATCCGGGGGTAGCTTCTTTGTATGGAGGCTTCTTGCTAAAACCGGTCGCAATAGTTTCCTGGAGTTTACGGAAAGTCCAGTTATCGCCGGTAACCACATAACGCTGTTCACTGATACCCGCTTCCATCAACAGGACCGTGGCCCGGGACACATCCTGCACATCCACAAATCCGTTGATGCCCGATGTATACCATTTAAAACCCTCGTAAACCTGTTTGAAAATGGCGCAACTGCTCTGGTGCCAGTCACCATAACCGAGTATGGTACCCGGATTGAGGATCACCGCATCCAGTCCCTCGCTGATTCCTCTCCACACATGCAGCTCTGCCTTGAATTTGCTTTTGGCATAATGGGTATTGATCTTATTGTCTTCCCATTTCTTTTCTTCATTCACGTGCCCGCCCATGGCATTCCGTCCGAGTGCCGCTACCGAACTGATATGGACCAGTTTTTGAATATTTTTTTCAAGGGCAATATTCACCACATTGGCCGTCCCCTCCACATTTACCTGGTACATCTGGTTCCGGTCTTTTTTTACAAAAGAAACCACCGCGGCGGAATGAATCACGGTATCGATCCCTTCCATGGCATCCTCGAGGGAAACCACATCCAGGATATCGCCTTCCACCCATTCCACTTGCTGCAACACGGATGCGGGAATCCAGCCGGGTAATTTATTGCCCCGCCGGATGGCGCGGACAGTATAATTCTTCTCCACCAGTTCTTTGATGATATAAGAACCAAGAAATCCCGTGCCGCCGGTGACCAGTATTTTTTTTGACAAATGGATGGTTTATCAGGTGAATGAGGAGCGAAGATAATCCTTGTACCGTTTCTGTTTATTCGTATTTGTAAAAGCCTTCTCCCGTTTTTTTGCCCAGCTTTCCCTGTTTTACTATTTCTTCCTGTAATAAAGATGGTTTCAATCGTTCCGGCCGGCCCAATTGTTCCCAAACGGAACAACTCACTGCGTAATTGATATCATGCCCGATCAGGTCCATCAGTTTAAACGGACCCATTTTAAATCCGGTGGCTTCCAGCAAACGGTCCAGCTGCTCTTTTTCCGCATGGCCTTCTTCCAGCAAACGCAACGATTCAATATAGTATGGACGGGCTACCCGGTTCACGATAAATCCAGGGGAGTCAATGCAGACCACCGCCGTTTTTTTCAGTTGTTTCGCCAGTGAAATGATGGTTTCAGTCGTAGCGGTGTTTGTAAAAGGCGTATTTACCACTTCCACCAGTTTCATAATGGTAGCCGGATTGAAAAAATGCATACCGATCACCCGTTCAGGATGCAGCACTCCTTTGGCAATTTCAGTAATGGAAAGAGAAGAGGTATTGCTGGCGAAGATTACATCTCCATGGTTGAGTTCGGCCAGTTGATTAAATAAAGCAATCTTCAGTTCAGGTTTTTCCACAATGGCTTCAATAAATACATCGGCAAGACAGGTTTGCAGGTCATCCGTAAACCGGATCAGTCCGAATACCTTTTGTTTTTCTTCCGCCGTCATTTTTCCTTTCTCCACCAGTGACTGCAGGTTTCGGTCGATACCGGCTTTGGCCTTTTCCAATACGGCTGCATTCAATTCATACAGGATCGTGGCCAACCCCGACTGGGCCGCTGCCTGTGCAATGCCACTGCCCATCGTACCCGCCCCGCAAACGCAAATACTGTTGATCTCCATAAACCAGATTATTCCGTAAAGATAAGCCGGTTACTGAACTGTGCCTGCTTTAGCTTAACTTGAAAAAAATTTTTAATCATGGAAACCAGTCAGACAGAAACCCCAGCAATGCCTGTAACACCTGTGCCTCAAACACCGGGTATACTGGCTACAAAAATTCCGGCCACGACCAGTTTTGTTATTGCTATAGCCGTTTTCCTGATGCCTTTTCTGGATATCCGCTGTAATGAAATGTCATTGAAAAAAATCAACGGCGTGGAACTGGCAACGGGTTACCAGATAGATAGTCCCGGAAAGAATAATTCATTGCTTGGGGGGCTTGAAAATAAGGAAACCGGCAGTTTTTCAAAGAATGAAAAAAAGGAGTCAAATATATATGCAATGGCTGCTTTGCTGATCGGTGCAGCCGGCCTGGTACTATCCTTATTGAATGCAAAAACGGCAATGGCCGCTGCTGCTGCCACAGGGGCACTGGCAGCCGTAGCGCTGATCGGACTCATGCTGGATATCAACCGGCAGGTTAGTACTCAACAGGCGGAGCAAAGTAAGGATGTTGTAATATCTGTCAATTTCACAGTCTGGTTTTATCTTTCCGTCCTGGCATTCCTGGCAGCCGCTTATTTTTCGTATCAACGGATGAGGCAAAGTAAATAAGTACAAAGTACGTACTACGACCCTTCGATACGTCCCGCATGAAAATTTTCATAAGCCCTGAAAAAATACTTTAGCGGGACTACTCAGGGTGACAAGGAGATGCCGTAAAACGGGTATCGATTCGTTATTTTAGGAAAACCTTCTAAGTAAGGGCTGTTTCCTGACAACTGACATCTGACATCCGACAACTGAAACATAACTTTCTTAAAGCAATATGAAGTCCATACCATTCCTGATAGTCTTCTTCATTCAACTTTCCCTGCATTCCCAAACCCGCGAGCGCTGGGAACAAGTAGTGAACTGGGATGGAGTGAGTCACTGGTCACGGTATATGATTACCCTGCCGGCTTTCCAGGGACCGAACTCGTTGCCGGTACCGCAATTGGGCAATGGCCGGATTGATAGTAATTCTTATATCGGGGTATCCGGTGCTTTTCATTTTTCAAAAGGAGATAACACGCAGAATGTAGTGATCAATGGACATCTCGCCGTGGTGAAAGACGTGGTGGGGGTGGAACTGACCTGGATTCCCTGGGAGCATTACACCATGAGCACGGCTATCAAGGAAAAGCGGCATGTGTACTATGAAAAGTTCAATGATAACAAGGCCGCCGGGGACCTGATGCTCAATACCAATTTCAGGGTGCTGAAAAAATGGGCGCCCGTGATGGACCTGATTTTTCAGATCGGCTACCGCATGCCCTCAGGTACGGACTATGGTTCGGCCCGCTACAGTGATGGTCCCGGTTACCACTTTGCTATCAATATGGGAAAGCCGCTGGATAAAGCAAAAACAGTAAAACTGACTGCTATGGCCGGTTTCTATGTATGGCAGATCGAATCTGATATTTTCAAACAGGATGATGCGTTCTTATTCGGGGCGGGAATTGAATACCGGAAAAAGAATTTCAGTCTCCATACCAATATTGCCGGCTACCTCGGCTATCTCGAAAACCAGGGCGATAAACCGGTGGTCTTCCGCACCCGCGCCGAACAACAATTTAAAAAGATGAAACTGGTATTGGGTATCCAGCAGGGGCTCAATGATTTCGACTACAGCAGTTTCGATGCCGGCCTGCGGTTCTATTTCTAATAGGCCTGAATACATTTTTCCCGCAGATTACGCAGATGATAACGCAGATTTGCGCAGATTTTTTTATTTAGTATTTACCGCTAGAGGGGAAATATGATGCTGTAATGAGATCAGAACTTTCGGATTCTAATCTGCGAAAATCTGCGCTAAAAATCAGCGTAATCTGCGGGAAATGTATTTGTATTTAAATCGCCGAAGTAAACTGCTTCAAAAACCTTACGTCATTCTCCGAGAACAACCGCAGGTCATTCACCCCGTATTTCAGCATGGCCGGTCTTTCGATGCCCATGCCAAAGGCGAAGCCCGTGTATTTATTCGGATCGATGCCGCAGTTGCTCAGTACATTGGGATGCACCATGCCGCAACCGAGGATCTCCACCCAACCGGTTTTCTTACAGATATTACAGCCGCTGCCGCCGCAGATAAAACAGGTCACATCCATTTCGGCACTGGGCTCGGTAAAGGGGAAATAGGAGGGACGGAAACGGACTTTTACATCCTTGCCGTACATCTCTTTTACGAAGAAGTATAATGTTTGTTTGAGGTCAGCGAATGATACATTCTCATCGATGTACAGCCCTTCCACCTGGTGAAAGAAGCAATGGCTCCGGGCGCTCACTGTCTCATTACGGTAAACACGGCCGGGCATCAGCATCCGGATCGGGAGTTTGCCTTTCTCCATTTCGCGGATCTGTACACTGGATGTATGCGTACGCAGCACCCAGTCCGGGTTCTGCTGAATGTAAAAGGTATCCTGCATATCACGGGCCGGGTGATGGGCCGGCAGGTTCAGGGCACCGAAATTATGCCAGTCATCTTCGATCTCCGGACCCTCGGCCACCGCAAAACCCAGTCGCTGAAAGATGGACACGATCCGGTTACGCATCAGGGTCACCGGGTGACGGGAACCCAGGGGCATGGTATCCCCGGGGAGACTGATATCAATCGAAAAGCCGGTCTGCACGGCACCGGTAGCAGATGCTTTCAATTCTTCATACCGGGCTTCGGCAAATTGCTTGAATTCATTCAGA
>JAKQJH010000238.1 GCA_029561255.1 Bacteroidota bacterium
AAACTCACCAAAATGCAACAGATTGCCTGAGCCTTTCTTTCCGTTCATCTCTTTCCTACATTTGCAGCATGCAACTGATTGAAGTCAACTCGCCTAAACTGGCCAATGAATTCATACTGGTCAATGTGGAAATCAATAAGCACGTGCCCGCCTATATCCGGCCACTGGACAAGGATATCCATGATATCTTTGACCCGAAGAAAAACAAGGCCTACCGTTTCGGGGAAACAAACCGGTGGATCCTGAAAGATGATAACGGAAAACTGATCGGGCGGATCGCGGCCTATGTCAACAAAAAATACCGGACCAAGGGGGATGAGTTCCCGGTGGGCGGGATTGGTTTTTTTGACAGCATCGACAATCAGCAAGCTGCCGATATGTTGTTTGATGTGGCCAAACACTGGCTGATGCAAAAGGGGATGGAAGCGATGGATGGCCCGATCAATTTCGGGGAAAGGGATCGCTGGTGGGGACTGATCGTGGAAGGATTTCATTCAACTCCCTATGGCATGAATTATAATCAGCCCTATTATCAAAAGTTATTTGAACAGTACGGGTTCCAGTGTTTTTTTAACCAGTATTGTTATGGACTGGATCCCAGAAAAGAAGTGAGTCCGAAAATCATTGAGCGCCACGCCATGCTGTCCAAAGATCCGGGGTATAAAGCCAGGCATATCAAAAAAAATCAGCTGGAGAAATTTGCCGGTGATTTTGCCACCATCTATAATAAAGCCTGGGCCGGACATGGCGGGATGAAAGAACTGAAAAAGGAACAGGTACTGGCCCTTTTTAAAAAAATGAAACCGGTCATGGATGAAAAAATTGTCTGGTTTGTTTATTACAATGAAGCCCCCATTGCCCTGTTTGTGAATATTCCTGATCTTAACCAGTGGTTCAAGTACCTGAATGGGAAATTTGACTGGTGGCATAAACTGAAATTCCTCTGGTACAAGCTGACCAAAAAAAATACCCGGTTCAGCGGACTCGCGTTTGGTATTGTACCTGAATTCCAGGGTACCGGGGTGGATGCTTTTATGATCAATGAAGCCAAATTTGTGGTACAACCCCAGACCGATTATGAAGAATATGAATTGCTCTGGATCGGTGATTTTAATCCCAAAATGATCAATGTGGCGGAGAACTTCGGGGATACGTATAAATCAAGACACCTGATTACTTACCGCTATATTTTTGACCGGACCCGGGAGTTTAAGCGCCATCCGATCCTGAATTAAACTTATACACAGGTTCCGGTAATATTAGCCCGCAATCTGCCTGTTCCTTAAATTGCAGCCGGTATGGATAAATTTATCGTTTCGGCCCGGAAGTACAGGCCCCAGACATTTGATACAGTGGTGGGACAATCGCATATCACCACTACGCTGAGAAATGCCATTAAAAATCAGCAGCTGGCACATGCGTTCCTTTTCTGCGGTCCGCGCGGAGTAGGTAAGACCACCTGTGCCCGTATCCTGGCCAAGACCATCAACTGTGAACATCCTACCAAAGAGGGCGAGGCCTGCGATAAGTGCCAGAGTTGTACTTCGTTTAATGACGGGGCTTCCATGAATTATTTTGAGCTGGATGCCGCATCCAACAACTCGGTGGACAATATCCGGGACCTGGTGGACCAGGTGCGTTTTGTACCACAGACCGGCAAGTATAAAGTATATGTGATTGATGAGGTACACATGCTCAGTTCCTCGGCCTTTAATGCTTTCCTGAAAACCCTGGAAGAGCCTCCCCCCTATGCCATTTTTATTCTGGCTACTACCGAGAAACATAAGATACTGCCAACCATCCTGAGCCGTTGCCAGATTTTTGATTTCAAACGGATCACTACCAATGATACCGTGCAGCACCTCGAAGAAATTTGTGTGAAGGAGGAAATCACCGCAGAAAAAGCGGCACTGCAGATCATAGCACAAAAGAGTGAAGGATGTATGCGGGATGCCCTGAGTATCCTGGATAAAATTGTCAGTTTTACCAATGGCGAACTGAATTATACCAATACACTCGAGCACCTGAATATCCTGGATGCGGATTATTATTTCCGGATCCTGGAGTACATGCAGGGTCAGGATCTGGCCTCCGCCATGCTGATCTATGATGATATCAACCGGAAAGGATTTGAAGGCGACCTGGTATTGAACGGTCTGGCAGAATTTATGCGGAACCTCCTGGTATGTAAAGATGAAAAAGCGGCGATGTTGCTGGAAGCTGTGGAAAGTTTTAAAAGCCGATACCTCGAAACTGCCCGAAAAGTAAATGCGGGACTGCTGGTCAGTGCCCTGAATATCCTGAATGAAGCGGAGATTAATTACAAATCTGCCCGGAATAAACGGCTGCATGTGGAACTGACCCTGATCAAACTCTGTTATCTCCAGCAAGCGCTTGACCTTACCACCGATGCAGGAAGCAGCGGTAAAAAAAAAATAACTGAATCCGCGCTTGCCTTTCGAACCCGGCCCATCCGCCAAATGGCACTGAAAACCCCGGTCGTTGAGAGTGCCCCCCCGGCGCCAGTCACAACACCCGCCAGCGGCGCCAAACTGATTATTGAGACGCCAGCTCCCCGGGCCACTGAACCTGCAGTAACAGCTTATATCCCTGAAAAAAAAGTCACGGAAGCCACTAAGACAGGTAATAAACTGTCTGCCTTAGATAAAATCAGGAAACAATACACCGGCAATGGCAATAATGCCCATGAAAAGGCCATTATCGCCCTGGAAATGGAGACGCTCCAACAAGCCTGGGAAGAGTATATAGTACGACTGAAAGCGGACCGCAATCCGGCTGCGCAACCCTTTTCACTGGCCCTTTTACGAATCAGGGATGCTAATTCCTTTGAAGCCATTACTGCCAATAATATTGAACAAAAATTCATTGAAGCTGAGCGGAATGCCTTGTTCCACTTTCTTCAGCAACGACTACAGAATAAATTGCTGCAATTTACCGTAACGGTGGAGGATAAGAATGATGACCGGGCCCCGGTAGAAGTTACCCTCACTTCCAAAGAGCAGTTTATGAAAATGGCCGAACAATACCCGGTTATATGGGATCTGAAAGAAAGATTAAAGCTGGAACTGGACTATTGAGTGAAACCGCCGTACGGGATGCCACATTCACTATTTTACCTTAATTTCGGCCAAAATTTAACGGTACATGGCTGAAGTGATATTAATGCCCCGCCTGAGCGATACAATGACAGAAGGTGTGATCGCCGCCTGGCATAAAAAAGTGGGAGATCCTGTAAAGAAAGGGGATCTGCTGGCCGAAGTGGAAACGGACAAGGCCACAATGGAACTGGAGAGCTATAAAGATGGGGTACTCCTGCATATCGGCACAGAAAAGGGCGGAAAACTCCAGGTAAATGACTTGCTGGCCATTATTGGTACAGCCGGGGAAGATATTTCTGGTCTGATGGGAGCCGCCTCAGCTGCTCCTGCCACCAATGCCCCTGTTGCGGCGCCCGAAGCTCCGGCGGCAACTGCACCTTCGGCTACAGCCGCGTCTTCGCTTGATATTTCCAAAATGGATGAAGTGGTTTTAATGCCCCGTCTGAGTGATACGATGGAAGCAGGCGTTATTGCTTCCTGGAATAAAAAAGTAGGCGATACGGTAAAGAAAGGCGAAGTACTGGCTGAAATAGAAACAGATAAAGCCACCATGGAACTGGAGAGTTATAAAAACGGAACCCTGTTATATGTCGGCGCAGAGAAAGGCGAAAAAATTCTGGTGAACGGGCTATTATGTGTTATTGGAGAAAAAGGGAAGGTGGATGTAGACGCCATTATTGCGGCCAGTAAAGCTGGGGTTACAACCGCAACGGCTCCTCCTCCTGCATCAACCCCTGCAGTTGCGGCTCCTGCTCCTGTGGCTGCAACGGCTGTTCAAACAGCGCCGGTAACCACAACAACGGCAATAACTGAAAATGGACGCGTCAAAGCTTCTCCCCTGGCCAAGAAAATTGCCCAGGAAAAAGGCGTGGATCTTCGTTTACTCCAGGGAAGCGGAGATGGCGGACGTATTGTAAAAGCGGATATTGATAACTATAAGCCAGGAACGGCCCCCGCTGCGGCAGCAGCTGTTGCCCCTGTGGCAGCGGCAACTGTGGCAGTATTTGCCGGCAGCACCGAAGAAGGATACACGGATCTGCCCAATTCCCAGATCCGCAATGTGATTGCCCGCCGGTTGGGTGAAAGTAAATTCAGTGCGCCGCATTTCTATCTGACGATGGAAATTAACATGGACAATGCGATGGCGGCGCGTACACAACTCAACGAGATCAGTCCTGCCAAGATCAGTTTCAATGATTTGGTGGTAAAAGCTGTCGGACTGGCCCTTCGCCAGCATCCGGCGATCAATGCTTCCTGGATGGGTGATAAAATCCGCCGGTACAAGCATATTCATATTGGTATAGCCGTGGCTATTGAGGATGGACTGATTGTGCCGGTGATTCGTTTTGCCGATCAGAAAACTTTACCACAAATCGCCGCTGAAAGCAAAGAACTTGCCGGTAAAGCCAAGAATAAAAAATTACAACCCAACGAATTCGCAGGAAATACATTTACCATTTCCAACCTGGGTATGATGGATATTGATGAATTTACAGCGATTATCAATCCACCGGACAGTGCCATCATGGCCGTTGGCCGAATCAAGGAAACGGTGGTAAGGAAAGGCGATGGTTTTGGTGTAAGCAACTTTATGAAAGTAACGCTCAGTTGCGATCACCGCAGTGTGGATGGAGCTTCAGGGGCTGCCTTCCTCCAGACATTTAAAAAGTACCTGGAGAATCCGATTACGATGTTGCTCTGAGTAGGAAAAGAGCTGAATATTATTTATCAGGGTAAGTCATTCAGGCTTACCCTTTTTTATGCCCTTGAATGTTATTGCACTTCCCGATTTTTGCAAACTCATCCTTTTCCGGAAAAATGGCAGTATAATTGCCCTTGAATAGAGTCACTTAGAGTCAATAGGGGGAATGCCTTAAATGAGAAAATCCCGCATTGTAACTCATGATTTTATAAATAAAACCATTTTACCTTTCCTTAAAATCATACTATGGCTGAAAAGGATGAGTCTGGTTTTTCCTGGCTGAGCCTGTTTTTGGTAACCGGCTTTTCAGGACTGGGGTTTGATCTGATCATCAAACTGCTGGATGGTTATCATTCACCCATTTTGCTTTGGATTGGAATTATTGCTCTTTCACTCGGCCTGCTCAACTTCCTGATTAGCTTGATTGCCCGCAAAGCATCAAACAAAAAAGAATCAAGATTGGGTGATTAGCCTTTATTTCCCCGACTCCAATAATACCAGTTTCCCATCCATCGTACTGACCAGCAGATGGGTGGCATCCACCACCTGCACGGTGTTCACCATTGAATTATCAATCTTATAGCGCCAGTTAACCCGTTTGTTTTTTGGATCAATGGAAAACACCTGTCCGCTTCTTGTCCCAAAAAACACCTGGCCTTCTTTTTCAATCAGCATGGATGGCGCGTGTTCATATCCAAATCCGGCGTGCATTTTCCAGGCGGCGGATTGTTTTTCCCGGCTGGCCGGATAGGCAACAATGGAATCCTGCATGCTTTTTCCATATATCCATTTACCATCAGCGGATATGCCGATCGATTCCCGAACCCCGCCATCATTGTTTCGCCAGAGGGTGTTACCGCTAGTCAGGTCAATGGCGGTAATAAAGCGATCAGGTGCCATGATATAAACCACGCCGTCTGCCGCAACCGGTATACAAGAGGCGGGAGAATAATTCCGCACTGATGATCCGTTATTCCATTTCCAGAGCAGTTGTCCGGTTGCACTGGATACCGCATAAAGATGCCGGTCCCATGCACCGAATACCAGTTTACCCGCTACTAATAATGGTTTACTGACCACCGGTCCCTGCAAGCCATCAAAATCCCAGATCAGCTTGCCATCTGAAACACGGATGGCGCGGTAATGATGATCGCTCCCCCCGATAAAAACAGTATCCCCGTTGGTCAGGGGTGCACCCAGCACGGCCGCATTTGTTTTATAGGTCCATTGCAGTTTTCCATTCCGGGCATCCAGACAATAGATGGTACTATCCGCCGAGCCCAGGACTACCCGGTTACCCGCAACGGCCGGTGAGGAAAAAACAGCCCCGTCAGCATGGAATGCCCATTTCTTTTTCCCGTTGGAATAATCATATCCGTTGATGCGGCCCAGCTGATTACCCACAATGACCCGGTCTTTTGCCAAAGCCGGTGTGGAAATAATATTGGCTTCATCTGAAACAGACCAGCTAACCGTAACCCGTGATTCTTTTTTTGTAACGGTATATTCAGGACGTTTAAAAGTTTTGCCCTTTTGATAATGATGCGTACTCAGTGCCACAGAAGTCCAGTGCTTTTCTTTTCCGGTTACAGGTTTTCTTTCCGTAAAAATGAGTGAATCGTTGCGCCATTCCACCAGGTTATAACCACCTTCAGTGGCTTTGGCCCGCAGATTGGAGCGTCCCATCACTCCAGGTATATCTTCAAAGTTCATGGCTTTATTGGCATGCCCGTGGCCGCATAAAATAACCTGGGTATTGTACTGACGTAACCGGTCAGTGATTTCGTACCAGTTGTCCAGTCCTTCATCAATGGGGTAATGGTTCAGGAATACCAGTGGCTGTCCGGGTTTCAGTTGCCGGAGTTCCTGGTCCAGCCAGTTCACGGCGTCGCGTGGTACATGCCCGTCACTCATCCGAACATAGGGCCCTGATGCGCATCCGATAAACCGGATGCCATTGTATTCAAAACTGAATTTATCAGATCCGAAAACCGTTTTAAACATATCGCCCCCGCTTTCACTCCAGCCCGTATCATGATTGCCTGGGATGATGTACCATTTCAGTCCAAGACTGTCCAGAATCTGACGGGCCAGTTTCAGTTCATCATTGGTTCCCATTTCGGTGATATCACCTGTCAGCACCACAAAAGCAATATCTTCCTGCGCATTGATATCGCGGATGCTGCGGCGAAGGTCTTCCTCTGCGGATCCGTTGGGTGAACCGATATGGGTATCGGATATAAAGGCAAACCGGAATACCCGTTGCTGGGCATAGCCGGAAAAAGAAATAATAAATAAGAATAATACCAGGAGCTGCTTCATCAGCCAATTTACCAAATTCCATATCCGGGACAATCAAAAATATATTTTCAATAATTTTTGAAATTTCGAAAACAGCCTGTAATTTTGCTATATGAAACTTACGGAAGCCAAACAACAATTCATCAGCAGCTGGGGAGCCTTTGGTACTCATTGGGGAATCAACCGTACCATGGCGCAGATTCATGCCTTATTACTGGTGAGTCCGGAACCCCTCACCCAGGATGATATTATGGAGGAACTCAATATCAGCCGGGGTAATACCAATATGAATATCCGGGAACTGATCAATTGGGGACTGGTGGAACGGGTCTTGATATCCGGCGAACGGAAGGAATTTTTTTCGGCGGAGAAAGACATCTGGAAAGTGGTGAAGCAGATTGTGAAGGAACGGAAGAAAAGAGAACTGGAACCTATGCTGCAGTTGCTCGATAAACTCGAAGCAGTGGAAGGCGATAAAAAAGATAAAGAGGTGAAGACCTTTGTAGATACCATCAGTGGCATTAAAAAACTTGGCAAGCAGGCCGACAAAACCCTGGACACGATGATCCGGGCAGAAGAGAGCTGGTTTGTAGGTGCCCTGATGAAAGTATTTAAGTAGTGTATCTGTTTTGTTTGGAAAAGCCGGTTTGTCCGGCTTTTCTTTCATCCAATATTTTCATTATTTTCTGAAATTACAAATAGATTAAATATGAAATATTTTAAACTCACGGACCTGATCACCCAGACCACCCTGATGCTGACCAGTCTGGTGTTGCTTTGCTTTGACCAGGCGAAGGAAAATGCGTTTGTGTTGTTTTATTTTATACTGGGTGGCTGGCAATTTCTCAGTTTTACCATACACCAGTTTGCCACAAGCGAAAGCTGGTATCACCGGAAGCACCGGCTGTTCTATGGGAAAACAATCGGCCTGACATTTGCCGGTTTTATCGGATTACTGCTTTTAACTTTCTTCCAGGTACCGTTCCTGTTCTACTATTTGTGGGCAGCCTTGTTTATCACTCCTTTGTATGCGCTTGGCTACCTGATCATCAGTTACCGTGAATTACAGACCATCCAGCGCAAAGAACTCATCCATTTAAAAAACTGACCGGCGACTCCTTCAGACAGCGAAAGGAAACTTCGCCCCGGTTTAAACTACTCTTTGTAGCTTTACCCTATGTCACAAAAGAAAACATTAGTGCTCGGTGCTTCTGACAATCCCTCACGGTACAGTTACCTGGCGGTACAACGTTTACGCAGCCATGGTCATCCGGTGCTGGCCATCGGACGCAAGGCTACCGTAGTAGCCGATGTAACAGTAGAAACAGCTAAGCATAAATATGCTGATATTGATACGGTGACGTTGTATCTCAACCCACAGCATCAACGGGAATATTATGATTATATCCTGTCTCTCTCCCCAAAGCGGATCATTTTTAATCCGGGCACTGAAAACGATGAACTGGCAGCGCTAGCTGCTGAAAAAAACATTCAGACCATTGAAGCCTGCACCCTTGTCATGTTAAGTACAAACCAGTATTAAATCGTAGATAAACAGGTTCGTTTTCGAAAATCTACGAATCGCCGCAGGTACTACTCCTCATTTTTCCAGAAATCAGTAGGCTTGTTTTTGGAACTGAATAAAAGTTTCACCAACCTTTACATACCGTACCCCCCTGAAAGCTGCAATCACCAATCCTGATTGCCGAACAATATCCTATTGACTCTTAAAAGAAGAACCGATGAAAACCTTCCGTGCCACTATGCTATGCGTAGTACTTACACTATCCGCCATTGTTTCCAATAGCCAGGAACAAAAAATTCCGCTGAATGAACCGGACCAGAACAAGCCCCGTTTATTCTCCAACCTGCCGGACAAGATTCCTGTTACCCTTACTAATATTGACAATATCCTGAGTGCCCCGGTCGGACGTAACAGTCAGTTTCGTTTGTCAGAGGACAATACGCTGCAGTTTGCCGGTGAAGTGGTTTCCACCGCCAGCAAATACAATAACAGTATTCAGAGTGTGGTTATCCGCTCGGATGATTTCAACGGAGCCCGCCTGACTATCTCAAAAATCACGAATCCGGATGGGAGTATCCGCTATTCGGGACGGATCATCAGTTTCAAACATGGTGACCTGTATGAACTCGAAAACCAGGATGGCCAGCTGGTGCTGGTAAAGAAGAACTATTATGAATTAGTCAATGAATAAAAAAAGTTGATGTTATAGCTGACCCGTTTTTAGTCCGTACCCATTGTATCCTATCCAATCCTAAATCCGCCTTGTTATGAAAAACTATTTTTTACCCGTTCTGGCCCTGTTGCTGGGTGCCGGGACTGCCCGCGCCCAGGTACCGGCGTTAAGCAGTTATCCAACCGCCACCGCGGTCCTTTTCCTCGATTTTGACGGTCATACAGTTAGTGGAACCAGCTGGAATACCAGCGGCCCGATATTCTGTGCTCCTTCCGGACTGGACAATTCCCAGATCACTACCGTGTTTAACCGGGTGGCTGAGGATTACCGTCCCTTTAACCTGAATGTTACGACCGATTCCACCAGGTACCTGGCCGCCCCGATTGATAAAAGAATGCGGGTCATCCTCACTCCTACCTATCAATGGTATGGAAGTGCCGGTGGAGTGGCTTTTGTAAACTCCTTTATCTGGGGCGATGATACCCCTTGTTTTGTATTTACCGGCCTGCTCAATTATAATGTAAAAAACATAGCTGAAGCCACCGCCCATGAATCAGGCCACACTCTCGGGCTGTTTCACCAGGCCAGTTATAACAGCAGTTGTGTAAAGACAACCGATTATAACCCCGGTACCGGTACCGGCGAAATCGGCTGGGCACCTATCATGGGTGTTGGATACTACCAGAATTTCACCCTCTGGAATAATGGCCCCAACTCTTTTGGCTGTACAAATTATCAGAGTGACTTAAGTGTCATCACCGGAAATAACGGGTTTACCTACCGGACCGACGATTATGCCGGAACTTTCGCGAGTGCCTCCACCACTACTTTTACCAATAACCAGTTCAGTATAAACGGGGTGATCGAACAAAGTGCCGATCAGGACCTGATCCGGTTTGTACAACCATCCTATGGTCGTTTTCAGCTCAGTGCGGTACCTTATAATGTGGGTACCGGCAATGCAGGGTCTGATCTTGATCTGCAGGTTACTTTATATAACAGTTCCCAGGCACAAATCAGTATATATAACCCCGGTGGGCTGCTCAGTTCAGTGATTGATACCATTCTGAATGCCGGCAATTATTACCTTAAAATTGAAGGTAAAGGAAACGTGTATGCCCCTAATTATGCCAGCCTGGGTTCCTACGCCCTGGAAGGAACTTTTACAGAAGGCATACCCTTGCCTTTACGCCAACTGACTTTACAGGGGCAGCTGAATGGTGACCGACACCAGTTTAGCTGGATAGTTGATGCCGATGAAACCATCGTCAGCCAGGTACTGGAAGTATCTACCGATGGCCGGAGTTTCGCCCCGGTGAGCCAATCGGCAACTGCGGACCGCAACTTCAGTTACAAGCCTTTTGCCACTGGCAACTTACAATACCGGTTAAATGTGGTGTTTGACAATGAACGCCAGTATTATTCCAATGTAGTAAGACTGCCCAATACCGCCAATACCCCCAAACCCAGGATCATTAATAACCTGACCGAGTCCAATATGATCAGTGTTAACAGTCCTGGTAATTATGTCTATATGGTGTACGATTTCAATGGAAAGACCCTGGCCCGTGGTATACTGGTAGCCGGTATCAATACAATCACCGCTAAAGGCATGACCGGCGGTATGTATATGGTCCGCTTCAGTAAAGACGGTCAGCAATGGACAGAAAAGATCGTTCGCCAATAACCTTTTTCTTGTTCTGACACTCCTGACAGGCAGGCTTGTACGAAGTTGTAACAGAACGATAATCCGTACCCCTATTGTAATTCAGAGGTTTTCCTGTAACTTAGGAAAACCTCTTTTTATATGCGCTGGAGAAAATTTAATGGAGATCCCATTGAACTGCCAATCACCGATGCGGTGGAAGCGGCCATCAAGCGGGAAACAGAAAAAGGATACCGGTTGAAAGTCTGCATCGGTACCGATTCACAGGTAAAAGGAAAGGAAACAGAATTTGCCACAGTCATTGTTTTTCTGCGGGAAGGACAGGGCGGATTTATGTTTATTCACAATGAAAAGACCCAACAGCCTTTTACTATTAAGGAACGGATGCTGACTGAAGTAGCCCGGAGTATTGAAATTGCTTATGAGCTCTGTCACTTGTTTACCCGGTATGATGTGGACATGGAAGTGCATGCAGACATTAATACCAATCCTCAGTTTAAGAGTAATGATGCATTGAAGGAAGCCATGGGCTATATCCTGGGGATGGGGTTTGCATTCAAGGCCAAGCCGGAAGCATTTGCCAGCAGCAGTTGTGCCAATAAAGTGGTGAACTGAACAGCAGGGTACCCTGATTTTGCAACGGGTACGCCCGTTGATGACTTTCCCACCTCATAACAGAAACAGGATCTTAGTGTTTCTTCTTGCCCTTCACTAAATTCAGGTTGATTATTCAGATTTAACAGGACCAGCAATCGGGTTATGCTGTAAAGACGGGGCAGGCTGCTGTCCGGCCTGAAGATTCCACTTACCGGTATACATTCGTTCCATCACCCTTGATTGTTCCTGGGCCAGTGAAAAAACAAGCAGGACCAGGAAAAAAAGGATGACCGTTATATTTCTTTCTGAACGTT
Source organism: Bacteroidota bacterium (assembly GCA_029561255.1). GTDB lineage: Bacteria > Bacteroidota > Bacteroidia > Chitinophagales > Chitinophagaceae > JJ008. The sequence goes on from JAKQJH010000238.1 coordinate 11,898, forward strand.
TCATTTTCATGATAAGGGCTTCAGCCCTGCAAAATTACAATATTAAATCCGGTTAATCCAATGATCCTCAGAGCCGTTTAAAACTCTGGTTTAACTGATAAATATAATCCAGTATTTCTTTCCTGCCGACCCGGGTGGTAGCTGAAGTGAGGTAATGGGGCGGTGGTTGTTCCCAATTATCGGCTAATGCATCCAAAAACTCTTTACAGTGCCGCAAAGTGGCCCCGGGTTTGTTTTTATCGGTCTTGGTAAATACAAGCACAAAGGGTATTTGCCATTCCCCCAGCTGGTTCACAAATTCCAGGTCATTGGCTTGCGGTGTATGGCGACTGTCAATCAGCACAAACAGGCATACCAGGTTTTCTCTCTTCCGGATATAGGATTCGATCATATTCTCCCAGTTATTACGGGCTTTCTGGGAGACTTTTGCATACCCATATCCTGGCAGATCCACAATATTCCATTTCTTCTTATCCGAAGAAACAATCTCAAAATGATTGATCAGCTGGGTTTTACCCGGGTTGGCCGAGGTTTTAGCCAGTTTAAGCTGATTGGTCAGCATATTGATCAGCGAGGACTTTCCCACATTACTACGGCCGATGAAGGCATATTCGGGTTTTTCAGCCGGCGGGCATTGTTTATAAGTAGCACTGCTGATGACATATTTAGCGGACGTAATTTCCATCCGACAAAGGTAGAGGTTTAGTGAGTTTAGACGTTTAGACGTTTAGAGGTTTAGAGGTTTAGAAGATGGAGTTCTAAGAAAACCCTAAACGACTAAACGACTAAACCCCTAAACTCTCTACCTTTGCCCCCCATGTCAAACCCCCTCCCCCACGATAATATCATTCCTTTTAAAGGATCTGATAAGACCAAAAAAGAGCAGGTAGCCGATATGTTTGACCGGATTGCCGGCCGGTACGACCTGATGAATCGCTTTTTATCTGCCCGGATTGACATCAGCTGGCGGAAAAAAGCAATTAATATGTTCAAAAAGGACCAGCCGCAGCATCTGCTGGATGTGGCTACCGGAACTGCGGACATGGCGCTAATGGCATATTCCATCTTAAAACCCAGGCAGATTACCGGAATCGACATTTCGGAAGGAATGTTGGAATACGGAAGAAAAAAGATTGAAAAAGAGGGACTTGGAGAAAAAATCCAGTTACATACCGGGGATGCGGAAACAATAAAATTTGCTGATAATACGTTTGATGGCGTGATGGTGGCATTTGGAGTACGGAACTTTGAAAACCTCGAGAAAGGCCTTACTGAAATAAAGCGGGTGTTAAAGCCCGGGGGACAGCTGATTGTGTTGGAATTTTCTAAACCCCGCCGCAAAGTGGTAAAAGGATTGTATAACCTGTATATGGGAATAATAGCCCCCCAGGTAGCCCGCTGGTTCAGGCAGAATAAGGAGGCTTATGAATACCTCAATGAATCAGCCAATGCTTTTCCGGATCGCCATTTATTTACTGACATTTTAAAAAAAGTGGGATACTCCGAAACAGAGTTTCAGCCGCTGACCTTTGGCATATGTTGCATATACTCCGGAAGAAAAGTTTAATCAGGTCCCTGATAATACCCGTACTGCTGAACGGTTTAATGTTGGTTTCTTCATCTGCCAATGCCCAATTTGGTAAAGTGGAGATGAATATGTTTGACCATGACAGCAAGCCTTACTATTTCGGTATTACCATAGGCGTCAATCTGGCCCGGTTCCATACAGAATGGCATCCCCGTTTCCTGCAATCTGATAGTGTTTTGATTGGCGAGCCGATTAATTCAGGCGGACTCACGCTTGGTTTATCAGCAACCGGCCGGATTTCCGACCGCTTCCAGGTCCGTTTTAACCCCCAGCTCATGTTTATTGAGCGGAATATATTCTACAAGTTAAAATACCCGGATTTTGACGGCAATACGGAGGTGACCAAAAAAGTGGAGTCGGTGATTATGTCTTTCCCCATCCAGATAAAATTCCAAAGTGACCGGATTGGTAATTTCAGGGTATATACGCTGGCTGGCTTTAAAGCGGATATTGATATGGCCAGTAATGCCCGGGCCAAGAAAGCGGAAGAACTGATAAAAATCCAGAAACATGATTTCGGTCCGGAATTCGGTATCGGGTTTAATTTCTTTTTTCCCAGCTTTATATTCTCCCCTGAAATAAAAATCAGTAATGGCCTGAGGAATATCCACGCCCGCGATGAAAACCTGCGTTTTTCCAGCATGTTTGATAAAATCCAGTCCAGGATGATTGTATTTTCCATCCATCTCGAGGGATAGTTGATTTTTATATCATATTACATTTTTTAATATAATAAAAATTGATCTAAGTCAAAATTACCCTTCCGGCAAGCTTGCATTTGCCCAAATTATGTACTACCTTCACACGTTACGAGAATATTCTGACTTTATAGTATTTCCGGTAGGACGTACTAAAAGCCCAAAAGAACCGTTTTCTTTTACACCAAACTTCATAATAAGTTGTTTTTCATATCATCACGATTTGTCAAACAGCCCCTATTTTTAAATACGGTTTTAAGATTACAGGGTATCAAATCAGAAAATTCAACTTCAGCATTCGTGATCCTGCAGGGCCTGGCCCTTTGTTGGAAAAGCAGAAATACAATACCCTTTAAAACTCCATTAACCTGATCTAGAACAGAATTATTTTATTTCATGCTTTTCAATTCCATAAGTTTTGCCATTTTTTTACCCGTGGTATTTCTTCTTTATTGGTTTGCCACTAAAGGAAAAGTCAGGCTACAAAATATATTGCTGCTGGTAGCCAGCTACTTTTTCTATGCCTGCTGGGACTGGCGGTTTCTTTTCCTCCTTATTTTTTCCACTTTGCTTGATTATTATACGGGTATCCGGATACATGAAAGTGCTACCAAAAAGAAATCAAGGTATTGGATGTGGCTCAGTATAGTGATAAACCTGGGCTTCCTGGGTGTATTTAAGTACTATAACTTTTTCGTATCATCTTTTGCAGACGGACTGGCACTTGCCGGGATTAAGATGAATTACGCCACCATCAGTGTAATCCTGCCCGTAGGTATTTCTTTTTACACCTTCCATGGTATCTCCTACGTACTGGATATCTATTATAAGCGCATTAAACCGGAAAAAAACTTTGTTGATTATTCGGTCTTTGTCAGCTTTTTTCCCCTGCTGGTTGCCGGACCCATTGAAAGAGCCACCCACCTCTTACCCCAGATTATCAAAGAAAGGAAATTTGAAATTGCCAAAGCAGTGGATGGGCTACGGCAGATCCTGTGGGGGCTGTTCAAAAAAATTGTGATTGCAGACAATTGCGCCGAATATGCCAACATGATTTTCAATAACAGTGAAAGTTATCATGGAGGCATCCTGGTCCTGGGAGCAGTCTTATTCGCTTTCCAGATATATGGCGACTTCTCTGGTTATTCGGATATAGCACTGGGTACGGCCCGACTGTTCGGAATTGATCTTTTAAGAAATTTTGCTTTCCCCTACTTCTCGCGTGATATCGCAGAATTCTGGAGACGCTGGCATATTTCCCTTTCCAGCTGGTTCCGCGACTATCTGTACATCCCGCTGGGTGGCAGCAAGGGCGGCAAATGGATGAAAGTGCGAAACACTTTTATCATTTTCCTGGTCAGCGGATTCTGGCATGGTGCCAACTGGACTTTTATTGTCTGGGGTTTTCTGAATGCCCTTTTTATCATGCCGTCGGTATTAATGAATACCAACCGTAATAACCTGGATATTGTGGCAAAAGGCCGCATTTTCCCGGGAATAAAAGACCTGCTTTCCATTCTGCTCACTTTTACCCTGACCCTTTTCGCCTGGATATTTTTCCGGGCAGATACTCTTTCACATGCCTTCCATTATATAGGGGGCATTTTCACCACTGATTTCTTTGAACAGTCCGATGAATTTATACCCCGTCCGCTTTATTTTCTGTTAGCTGCCTTTATTCTGACGGAATGGTACGGCAGGGAATCCAGGTATGCTTTGGAAAAATTCGGGGTAAAGTATAACCGTATTTTCCGATGGAGTGTATATTATTTAATTATTCTCTTGCTGTTTGTTTTTAAAGGAAACACCCAGCAATTTATTTATTTCCAGTTCTGATCATGAAAAAGTTTCTACTCCAGCTATTCATTTTCCTTGCACCACTGGTGTTGTTGGCTTTTGTGGCAGACCGTTACATCAACCGGACCCTGAAGACTTCAAAAACCGGTGATTATGCGGTATGGAATGATATTCTTGATGGAAAAGTAAATTCCGAAATCGTTATCTATGGATCGTCCCGGGCCTGGCTGCAGATGAATCCCCGGATTATTGAAGACAGCACCGGCAAGGACGCTTATAACCTGGGTATAGACGGGCACAACTTCTATATGCAGTATCTCCGGCATGACCTCCTGTTAAGATATAACAAGCCCCCGGGCACCATCATCCTCTCTTTAGACAATTTTACTTTTGATAAAAAGAAAGACCTGTATAATCCGGAACAATTCCTCCCCTACCTGGATAACAAGGAAATTCTGGATGCCACCAAAACGTATTTTGGATTCGATTTCTATGATTATAAACTTCCATTGATCCGGTATGCCGGCCAGCAGGATGCTTTAAAAAATGCGCTGAAGATTATGATCAAGCCCTCATTGAATAATATTGACCGTTATAAGGGCTATAGCGGACAGGATTTAAGCTGGAATAATGACCTGGACCGGGCGATGGCCGTTCAGAAAAAATATGTGCAGCATTTTGACAGTGCTACTATCCGGCTTTTTGACCAGTTCCTGCGTGAAGCCAGGGCTACGAAAACCGAGATCATTATGGTTTATTCTCCTGAATATATAGGCGGCCAGCAATTTGTATCAAACAGAAAAGAGGTGTTTGCCATTTATGACAGCTTTGCCCGTAAATACCAGATTCCCTTCTTTGATTATTCGAAAGACAGTATGTGCCTGGATAAGGATTTTTTCTATAATTCACAACACCTGAATAGTAACGGAGCCAATGTTTTCACCCGTAAGATGATCCGTGACATTAAGGCCTACCGGGAACAAAAGCTTCAATCCAACGGCATCTATAAAATTGCCCGGCCCGAACAGGGAAACTAAGAACTCCACTGGGGCAATTATATCCTGCACTGCCTTCAAGAAACAGCGTAGTTCAACCGATAGACGCTAAAATTAATAATGTATTGAGGCACCAGCCGCTTTTACCCGGTCAGAAATCAAACTCCCGCCGGTGCATATTCCAGCGAAGTCCCAGACTGATTACTGATGTATTTCCGGATACGATGGGAGCTGTTTTTGTTTCCTGCTTCCGGACCAGGGCACTGAGTTCAAAAAACAGATTCTCTTTCCATTCATAGGAAACCAGGAATGAGCCTATAAAAACGGCCGTCTTCCAACCACTGCCGATTTCATAGCCAAAATCGGCCTGGCGGAATGGTGCCACATTAGGATAAAAGATATTGCTGCCAAAACTCCGGTCGCTGCTATCACGTCCTTGTGTATACGCAATCAGTTTACCGGTGATCAGCCACTTGGGAGCGGGTTGATAACGGGCGATGGCAATCCACTCGCGGAAATTAGCCCCCAGGGGGTGAGCGAGGGGTTGATTGTAATGGGTATAATTGGCCACCGAATCACGATGAGAATAGGTAAAAGGCCTCACCCGGTTATGTTCCAGCTGCAGGTCCAGGTTGGGTATACCAAAGGCATCAATGTATTTTGCCCCAAACTGCAATCCCCATTTGTTGGCCCACCAGCCCCGGTTGTTTTTTATCTCTGATAAAAGAAATTCATCCAGCATCAGTTGACCATATACCTGGATCTTATGAGGCAGGTTGGCTTTTACATCCAGTCCGGCCACGGAATTATCAAAGCTGCCATTCTGTTGCTCCACAGAACGGTAAAAAATGATCGGGTTCAGGTATCCAAAATCAAAGCGGTTGGGCCGGCCAAAGACCACTCCTTCAAACAATCCCACATTCAGCCATTTGGTCACCGCTACATCGAGGTGGTGCATGGCTGCATATTTTTTGCCGATTAAACGGTCCCCTAACCGGTTATCTGCATTGTGCAGTTCCATAAACAGGTTCTGGTAGTTGAATTTCCATATCCGGGTATTGAGTTTCAGAAAAAGATTACTGTTGCCAAAATCACTCAGGAATAAACTGCGGTGTCCGTTGCCGATAAAATTCCGGTCGTAGCCAAAAGCCACATCGATGTAACGGGTTACATTGAAAGTCAGGTAGCCCCGGGCATCAAAGTAATCATAGCCCGTACCTTTAAAACTCTTATAAAATCCGGCTCCCGGCACGGCATGCCTGGCTGTTACAAAGTCACGCACATAAAAAGGCACCCGTTCCTGGTTATCGGTCAGGTAGGTGGCAAATCCGATCTTATTCGCGATCCTTCCGCGGAGTGTCAGCCCCCGGGTATTCTGAAAAAGACTTTCACTATTGTCCTTTTCTTTGGAAACAGTTACCTGGATCACGGGATTGATCACCAGGTCGAAATCTTTTACATGTACTTCATACAGGTTGGCCGGGGAGGTATAAAAATTTTTAAGAAAAGGTTTTTTTGCCTGGAAGGCTGAACGAAGACTGTCAGGCAGGTACTCCATGTTATTCGCCATGATCCTGCGAAGATTATACTGATCCACTTTCGTCATGGACTTTGCCACCCGGTTATTCAGTAATAGCCTGTTCTTCCCGTCCGCAGACAACAGTGCATTCATCACATGCTGCCGGCTGAGTGGCCTTGTTTTAGAGAAATTAAACAGGGAATCCTTATAGGCCCGGATCTCGAGCCGATCCAGCAGCATCGCCGATTTATCTCCCTGCGGCAGGAAAGTGATCTGAGAAAATCCGGAAATTGGAAGCAGGATCAGCGCCAGTCTTACAAGGCTTTGTTTAAATTGCATGGGTATTGGCTTTGACTAATAATTTCAATGGACAAGATATGCAAAATTACCTGATTCGGAATATACAGCTCGTCAATGAAGGACGGATCCACACGGCTGATGTACTCCTCAAAAACGGACGAATTGAAAGGATCGGCGGACAGATCAATGAAACCAATGCCGCAGTCACTGAAATCAATGGGGAAGGAAAATTTCTACTGCCGGGCTGTATAGATGACCAGGTGCATTTCCGGGAGCCCGGACTGACCCATAAAGCCACCATTGGCACTGAAGCCAAAGCAGCCGTAGCCGGTGGGGTCACCAGTTTTATGGAAATGCCCAATACGATTCCCAATGCCCTGACCCAGGAATTGCTGGAAGAGAAATACCAGATCGCTTCCCGCAGCTCGGTGGCGAACTATTCCTTTTTCATGGGCACCGCCAATAACAATACGGAAGAGGTACTGCGGACCAATGAAAAAAAGAGAGATATCTGTGGGATTAAAATATTCATGGGCAGCAGCACCGGCAACATGCTGGTGGATAATCCCAATACCCTTGACCGGGTGTTCCGGGAATCCGAAGTACTGATCGCCACCCACTGTGAAGATGAATCCATCATTAAACGTAATCTGGATCGTCTGAAAGCGGAAGGTCGTGAACTGGTACCGGCTGATCACCCCATTATCCGGGACGAGGAAGCCTGTTACGAATCTTCGCTCTATGCCATCCAGATCGCTAAAAAGTACGGCACCCGCCTGCATATCCTGCATATCAGTACGGCAAGGGAACTCCAGCTATTTACCAATATGTTTCCGCTGAAAGACAAACGCATTACGTCCGAAGTCTGTGTTCACCACCTTCATTTCACCAGCGATGATTATGCAAAACTGGGCAATAAAATAAAATGCAACCCGGCTATCAAAGCTCCCCACAACCGGGAAGAATTATGGAAAGCCCTGCTGGATGACCGGCTGGACATTATAGCCACCGATCATGCCCCGCATACCTGGGCAGAAAAAAATGAGCCCTACGAAAAAGCACATGCAGGTCTGCCCCTGGTGCAGCATTCTCTCCTGCTGATGCTTCATTATGTGAAACAAGGAAAATTATCCCTTGAAAAAGTAGTAGAGAAAATGAGTCATGCACCGGCTGACTGTTTCCAGGTAAAAGAAAGAGGCTATATCCGCGAAGGCTACCATGCCGACCTCGTGATTGCGGACCTCAATGAACCGTACACCGTCACCAAAGAAAACATCCTGTATAAATGCGGCTGGAGCCCGTTAGAAGGTGTTGAATTCCCGGCTAGCATTACCTATACTTTTGTAAACGGGCATTTGGTGTATGGAAATGGGGAGGTGAATGAATCTCAATTTGGTGAACGGTTAAAGTTCATACGCTAAAAAAAAGAACCAAGATGCCGAAAGAAGAACCAAGAACCAAAGATGCCAAGATGCCAAAGAAGGTTCAAATTACAAAGGACAAATAATAAACAAGATATTCTAAGTTCTTTACTTCAGTTTTGGGATTTATGTTTTCTATGAACTAAAATACAAAAAAGTGTTACTGGGTCAGGAATCGCCTTTCTTTTTCAGAATGGCGGTAAAAATTAATACAAATTCTCTTGCCTCCTGTCTGAGTGCTGATCTTTCTTCTTCCTCCTTACTACTGCCATCCGTAATGACCAACTTTAACCAATATCCTGATTCTTTTGCTTCACGACGGCAGGTTTTTATTTTCATAATAAAGTCCTTTCCACCAATTCCCTCGTTTGCTTCAATATAATTCGCACCTGGCGAACTTCCTGAACGTATCAATTGTGGTACAAACTCATTATTTGCCTGGTTTTTTGGCAACTTTAAACAGAAATCCCTCACACGTTCCGCAAACCGACTGGTTCTATCCTCCAGATCAAATTTTCTATTATTTTCTGTCATTGGTTTTTAACCAAACCTAATAACAACTATTTTCATCGAGATGTCCAAAACACCACAATTTTCTGCTTTTTTCCCCCTCTTCATCTTGTCTTTTCCTCTTTCAACCTCTCCCTATTGATGCTTTTTTGATCCTTGTCATTTGGTCCTTCTTTGGCTTCTTGGCATCTTCGGTTCTTGGATCTTTTTTTGGCATCTTGTCATTTGGTTCTTCTTTCGGCATCTTGGCATCTTCGGTTCTTGGTTCTTTTTTAAGTTATGCAAATCGACCACACTTCCTTCAACGACATCTCCATCTTCCACCCGGAAGAGGAATTCTCCATATTCCATAAACTGAACTTTACCCGTACGGTGGGTGGACGGGAATGGTTGCGGAAGTTTTTTACGGAGCCGCACAGTGACCTGAATAAGATCAGGGGTACCCAGAAAGTGATCCGGACCTTTATGGAACATATTCATCACTGGCCGTCGGAGATCAGCAATGGTACGGTGCTGGTTATCGATAAATTTCTCGACTACCCGATCGATCCGATCAGTGAGGCGCCCGCTTCTTTTAATAACCTGTTGTACAAATGGCTGCACAATGCGGATTATTCGATGATCAAATATTCGATGCCGCATTTCGGGGATTTTTTCCGGGGACTCCGACAGGTGTCCGAATTGCTGACGGACCTCGACCTGCCTCCCGCCATTAAATTATATGTGGACCGAATCAGCGGTTTACTCAAGGAACCTCCTTTGAAAAAACTGGCTGAAACGGCCAGGGGGGAACGGCTCAGTACAGGTCAGAATTTGTATTTCGCGTATCATATGCGTGGCCGGTATAAAAACAGTACGCTGGAACTGATTGATATTTTCAGCCGGCTGGACGCCTGGTATTCGATGGCGGTGGCGGTTAAAACATACCAGCTCAGCTTCCCGGAATTTGTAGAACAAAGCACGCCCCTGGTGGATGCCAAAGGACTGTACCATATTCTGCTTCCCACGCCTGTCGCTTACGACCTGCAAATGAATCCCGAACAGAATTTCGTTTTCCTGACCGGGGCGAATATGGCGGGGAAAAGTACACTGATCAAATCTGTAGGTGCCGCCGTATTCCTGGCCCATATCGGAATGGGTGTACCCGCCCAACACATGAAGCTGACCCTGTTTGACGGGCTGCTCAGTAATATCAATGTAGTGGATAATATTGCCAAAGGGGAAAGTTTTTTCTTCAATGAAGTGCAACGGATCAAGAACACCATTGACAAAATAAATAACGGGAAAAAATGGCTGGTGCTGATCGATGAACTGTTCAAAGGAACCAATGTACAGGATGCCATGAAGTGTTCCCTCACCGTGATCAAAGGACTGATCAAAATAAAAAATTCCCTTTTCATCCTTTCCACCCACCTCTATGAGATCGGGGAAGAGCTGAAAACCTATCCCAATATTTCCTTCCGGTATTTTGAAACCAACGTTACCGAAGACCAGCTTTCCTTCAGCTACCAGCTCCGCGAAGGCATCAGCAATGACCGGATCGGCTATGTGATCCTGAAGCGGGAAAAAGTGGTGGAAATGCTGGAGAATCTATAGGCAACCGTTCCTCATTTTCCATTATGACCCGGCGGATTATTTTTCTATCTTGTGTCCCTATGAAGTTATCCCTGACGGCCCTGTTTGCCTTGCTGTTTTCCGCGTCGGTTACCGCCCAGACAAATACAGATATCCTGCATTACCGGTTTGCTATTGAGCTGAATGACCAGAATGACACTATTGTTGGCCATACCCAGATCACCCTGGTAACAACATCTGCGGGCCGTTCAGTAACCCTCGACCTGCAAAGCATTTCTCCAAAAGGAAAAGGGATGATCGTCGGCAGGACGGTATTTCCTTATGTTGTAAACGGAAACGACAATGCGCCCACCAGCCGGTTCACACATCAGAAAAATAAACTGACCATTGAAGCACTCCAGCCATTCAATACCGGTGATACGCTTCAGTTGTTTATTCAATACAAAGGGATCCCGGAAGATGGAATGATCATTTCAAAAAACAGTTATGGCCACCGTACATTTTTTGCAGACAACTGGCCTGACCGGGCCCACCACTGGATTCCCTGTGTGGATCAGCCGGGTGATAAAGCCAGTTTTGAATTTTTAGTCACTGCCCCTGAACACTACCAGGTGGTGTCCAATGGAATACAAATTGAAGAAACCAGTTTGTCCGGTCATAAAAAGCTAACACACTGGCGTGAAGACATTGCCTTGCCAACAAAAGTGATGGTGATCGGGGTAGCAGCCTTTGCCGTGCAGCATACCGGTTTTGTCAATAATTGTATTCCGGTCAGTTCCTGGGTATTCCCGGAAAATGCAGAGAAGGGTTTTTATGATTACAGCATCGGCACGGAAGTACTCGCCTTCTTTGATCAGTACATCGGCCCCTACCCTTACCGAAAACTGGCCAATGTACAATCCAAAACCGTCTATGGAGGAATGGAAAATGCGGGAGCCATATTTTATTATGAAAACTCCGTAACCGGGCAGCGGAGCGAAGAAGGATTATTTGCCCATGAAATCGTACACCAGTGGTTTGGGGATATGGCTACGGAGAAAAGTTTTGCGCATCTCTGGCTCAGTGAGGGATTTGCTACCTACCTGACCCATATTTATATGGAACACCAATACGGTACTGACAGTCTGAACAAAAGAATGAAAGAGGATCGGGCTTCGGTATTAAGTTTTGTTAAAGAAAGTAAGCGTCCGGTGGTCGACAGCACCCCCAACTATAAAAGTCTGCTCAATGCAAACAGCTACCAAAAAGGCAGTTGGGTGTTGCATATGTTGCGACGGGAAATCGGGGACTCCCTATTTCATGCTGGGGTTCGTGCGTACTATGATTTGTATAAAGGACGTAATGCAGAAACCAAAGACCTGCAGGTTGTATTTGAAAGAATTTCAGGCAAACCGCTGGAAACATTTTTCCGGCAATGGTTATTCCGCGGTGTAAATCCGAAATTGCAGATCAGCTGGAAGGAAGATCCGTCGACGGATGGCCTGATCATCACCATTGACCAGGTGCAAAAAGGAGATCCTTTTGAAATGGCGCTGGAAATGGAATTGCATTATGAAGGGAATAGTAAAGAAGTACGTCGTTTTGATCTCAGTAAAATCTCCCATAGCTTTTTAATAACCGGTAAAGGAAATTTGTTGAAAATAATCCCGGATCCAGGGACTTCCTTACTTGCTGAATTCAACATTTTATCCGGGAAATAAAACCATTTTTCCGGGAAAAACACAGGTAGCAGAACGGACAGTCTGGCTTTATTATTCTCTACCTTTCCTTCATGCTGATTAAAACATTTGGCAGTGCCGTTTATGGCGTGGAAGCCACCACGATTACCATTGAAGTAAACTGGATTCAGAACCAGGGCAAGGACCCGTTGATTGTGGGTTTACCGGATAATGCGGTAAAGGAAAGCCTGCAACGTATCGAGAGTACCTTTAAAACAAACAGCTATGATTTTCCCCGCACCAAAGTGGTGGTGAATATGGCACCGGCGGATATCCGTAAAAGTGGTACGGCGTTTGACCTTCCTATTGCATTGGGAATACTCGCTGCTTCTGAACAAATCAGTAATCCTGAGTCCCTGTCTTCCTATATTATCATGGGTGAGTTATCACTTAATGGTGAAATACGGCCCATCAAGGGAGCATTACCCATTGCCATCCAGGCGCGCAAAGAAGGGTTTAAAGGATTAATCGTGCCCAATGTAAATGCCAAAGAAGCCGGTATGGTCAACCAGTTGCAGGTCTACGGCATTGGTCATATCAATGAAGTGATTGATTTTTTTATCAATGGGGAGCAGGGGCTGGAACCCATCGTGATCAATACCCGGGAAGAATTTTTTCATTCACAGTATGATTTTGAGATTGATTTCTCCGAAGTAAAAGGGCAGGAAAACATCAAGCGTGCATTGGAAATTGCGGCCGCCGGTGGACATAACGCCATTCTGATCGGTCCGCCCGGTGCCGGTAAAACCATGCTGGCTAAAAGACTGCCCACCATTCTGCCTCCGCTGACCTTGCAGGAAGCATTGGAGACCACCAAGATTCATTCGGTGGCCGGAAAGTTACCGGAGAATGCCACGCTGGTTTCGAAGCGCCCCTTCAGAAGTCCTCATCACACCATTTCCGATGTAGCCCTTGTAGGCGGAGGAGGCATTCCACAGCCCGGAGAAATTTCACTGGCACATAACGGGGTGTTGTTTTTGGATGAGTTGCCTGAATTTAAACGGACAGTTCTGGAAGTGATGCGGCAGCCGATGGAAGAAAGAAGGGTGACGATCTCAAGAGCTAAAGTAGCGGTGGACTTCCCGGCTTCTTTTATGCTGATGGCTTCAATGAATCCATGCCCCTGCGGGTATTATAATCACCCGGACCGGGTATGCAGTTGCGGTCCCGGTATGGTGCAGAAATATTTAAATAAAATTTCCGGTCCCTTGCTCGACCGGATTGACCTGCATGTGGAAGTCACGCCGGTGGCTTTCAGCGAACTTTCCGCCATCCGGCCGGCCGAACCTTCTTGCGCGATCCGTGACCGGGTGATTAAAGCAAGGGAAATACAGGCGGAACGTTATAAAGAAAATCCAGGCGTGTATTGCAATGCACAAATGAGCAGTAAACAACTGAAAGAAATCTGTGTGATTAATGCGGTGGGTGCTAACCTGCTTAAAGCGGCCATGCAGAAACTCAATCTCTCAGCCCGGGCGTATGACCGGATCCTGAAAGTGAGCCGTACGATCGCGGACCTGTGTGACAGTCCGGATATAAAACCCGAGCACCTGGCAGAAGCCATCCATTACCGCAGTCTGGACAGGGAAGGTTGGGGCGGCTGAAGAATACTTATTTTACTTCAAACCCTTTTCGTTGTTCCCGGCTTAGCATGGCGGTGGCTTCCGCATCATTCACAAATGCTTCCTGCTCCGGATTCCACTGCAACTTCCGTTTCAGTTTCATGGAAATATGATGCAATAAACAAGCGGAACAAGAACGATGGGCTTCCTCCACCGGGGCAATGGTGGCTTTATTATCGCGGATGGCTTCAAGCCAGTTGCCATGGTGGTCATTGCTGACAGTAAAATGAAATTCCTTTTCCCCGATGACTGATGTCAGCAGCTTCGGGTCACTGGCATCCAGTTTCTTTGCCTGTTCACCAGGTTTTGAGGGGTCACTGCTGGTGGCCTGGTAATCGCCGCGGGACACAAATATCCAACCTTGGGTACCCTCAAATTTAATCCCGTTGGGATATTCATTACTAACGGACATGCTCACCCCGTTATTATACCGGGCGCCGGTCCTGAAAACACCATGCACATCCCAGAGGCCGCCGGTATTGAATTCCACTTTCTCACACCAGACCTCTACAGGCCCGCTGCCCTCCATGCCCATTCCCCAGTGAGCGCTGTCGATATGGTGTGAGCCCCAGCCGGTGATCATGCCCGCCCCAAACTGTTCGCATCGGAGCCAGCCAGGACGACCATAATCCTTTTGCGGATGCACGCGTTCTTCGGTGTAGTAGGCTTCGGGAGTAGAACCCAGCCACATATTATAATCAAAACCGGCGGGTACCGGCATCTCTGTTTTATTTCCCCCCGGCGGATCACCCGGTAGTCCTACATATACATTTTTCAGTTCACCGATCCGTCCATTGCGGACCAGTTCCGCCGCATACCTGAATTGTTCCGCACTGCGTTGCTGACTGCCGATCTGGAATTTCACACCGGTTTTGCGGATCACATCCGACATCACACGTCCTTCTGCAATGGTCAGCGAAGCTGGCTTCTGCATATAAATATGTTTACCCGCCCGTGCGGCCGCCACGCCGATCATCGCATGTGAATGATCGGGGGTACTGATCAATACGGCATCAATATCCTTGTTCAATAATAACTCCCGGTAATCAGAATAGATTTTCACCCCATCAAAGGGCTTCCCTTCTTTTTTGGCATAATATTCATTGACCAGTTGTTGGCCATCAGCAGCACGACGGCTATCCACATCACAGACAGCCATCACCCGCGCAAAATCCTGTTTCCATACACCTGGTATATCATGTCCGCGTGAAATACGTCCGACACCGATTGCGGCCACATTGATCCAGTTGCCGGGCGCATATTTACCAAAAACGGAAGCCGGAACAATAGTAGGGAAACTCAGGGCAAGCCCGGTACCAAGCGCCGCTTTGACGGAGTCATTCAGGAATTTACGGCGGTTCAGGTTTTTTTCTTTGCTTTCAGCAGCAGGATGATTCCGCTGTTTTTTCTTTTTCATATGTGGCAAATAGTTTATCCGGGTTCAACACGTTCGGAAACCGGTTATTTTCTTAATGAAAGGACCGTTGCATTCTTCTGAGCTTTCAGGGCCAGCTCGGTTGCGAGGAAGCAGTGTGCTTGCGACATGGCTGTTTCGGTACGGTTCAGCACATCATCCACGAAACGGGGACCGAAAGGCAGTATCTCATTATTACAATCCATGTGCAGCATTTCCTTTTTATTCACCAGGTATAAATGGTTACCACCTTTATGCGCCGATACGATATCCGTGTTCTTGCGTACTTCAATATAACCTTCTGTGCCCATAATGGTCAGGCGGCCATCGCCCCAGGAATTGAGTCCGTCCGGTGTAAACCAATCGACTCTGATATAACCTAATCCACCGTTTCCACTCAACATTACATCGCCAAAATCCTCGAATAAAGGTTTATCGGGGTGGTGCAGGTTTCCAATCTGTGAAGCCACAATCCGGGCTTCTGTGGTTCCGGTAAAATGCAGGTATTGGTCAAACTGATGGGAACCGATATCGGTTAAAATACCGCCAAAACGATTCTTGTCCCAGAACCAATCCGGTCGTACAGCCAGGCCGGTTTTTCCAATATTATTATTGATCCGGTGTGGTGCTAAATTGATCGTTTGTATTACCTGGCCAATGGCACCTGCTTTTACCAGCTGACTGGCTTTTTCCGTGCCTTTATTTTCCAGCCGCTCACTGTACATAATTGAATAGATCCGCTTCGTTTCTTTCTGCACTTTTTTTACTGCTGCCAGTTGTTTAAGCGTAATGATGCCGGGCTTATCGGTTAAATAATCTTTGCCATGCTGCATAACCCGGATCCCCAGTGGAGCCCGTTCATCGGGAATGCCCGAGCTCAATACCAGGTGTATGGACGGATCTTCGAGGATCTCCGCTTCATTCTTTGCCATCCTGGCTTCGGGATAAGCTTTTAAAAAGGCAGCTGACAGGTCTGCTTCTATGGCATATAAGGCCACCAGTTCGCCTCCTCCTCTTTTTATGGCTTCTGTCATTCCATAAATATGCGGATGGTTGATATTAATGACAGCGAATTTTATTTTGCCGGCAGGGATCACGGGGGCTTCCACATAGGAAGGACCGATCCCGGTAAAATTACCTGTCATGGGTGCCAGCATCATTAATCCGGATGCTTTGCTGACGTCCTGTAAAAACTGTCTCCGATTGGGCTTTTTGTGGCGCATGCAAATCGTTTTTTTGAATTAGGACACCGGAATGTTGTACAATCCCGGATGAAAATAAATGTAACTATTTTTGATTGAACCACTATCCGGGGGTTGCCCGGTTTTCCCGGATGAAAACAGCAACCGACAGACTGAACAGCTGTTTGATTGGATTCTGGAGGGTGCTAAATGACTAAAAAAGAAGAGAAAAGAGCCCGGGGCCTGTTAACTTGGCATATTTCCTAAACTTGTACGAAGTTTGTACATTGAATCTGCATTCCCATTTTTCGCCTCAATCCCATTTATGAAGATATTATTTAAATACCTCAGGCCATATAAATGGCTGGTAGGGCTGGTTTTACTCCTGGCTGCCGTGAATATCGGGTTCTCCCTCGTGGATCCCATTATTTTCGGTCGGCTGATCAATCTGGCTACATACCACCAGAATAAGATTGCATTCAGCTGGGATTCGTTCCTGTTCTTCAACGAAAGCATTACCGAAGAGGTGATCAAGGTAAAACCAGGCGGGATCGTGGAAAAAGTCATGGAAACCCGTCATTATTATGGGGTGGCCTGGCTGTTGCTGGCTTCCATTACCGTGGCGATGATCAGCCGGATTGCCAAAGCCTTCCAGGATTATTTCCTGAACCTGATCACGCAAAAATTCGGAGCCACCGTATTTACTGAAGGATTACAGCATGCGATGAAACTCCCCTATCAGGAATTTGAAGATGCGCGGAGCGGGGAAACCTTAAGTGTACTACAGAAAGTAAGGCTGGATACCGAAAAATTTGTTTCTTCTTTTATTAATGTGCTTTTCCCGGTGATCGTGGGAATTTTATTTGTAGCCGTGTATGCCACCACGATTCACTGGAGTCTGCCCCTGGTTTATTTTGGCGGCATTTTCCTGCTGACCATTATTTCGAATTTGCTGAGTAAAAAAGTAAAGACCATCCAGAAAAAGATCGTGGGACAAACCACGGCGCTGGCAGGAGCCACTACTGAATCCCTGCGGAATATTGAACTGGTGAAAAGTCTCGGTTTGACCCAGCAGGAAGTATCCCGGCTCAATAAAAATACCTTTAAGATACTCGGGCTGGAACTGACCAAGGTTAAAAGAATCCGCAGTATCAGTTTCATCCAGGGTACGTTTGTCAATACACTTCGCCAGATCATATTATTCCTGCTGATGTTGTTTATCTACCGCGGCAGTATGGATGCCGGGCAGATCGTGACGATGCAGATCTTCTCTTTCTTTGTGTTTGGTCCGCTGCAGGAGATTGGCAATATCATTCTCACCTATCGCGAGGCCCAGGCTTCACTGGAGAATTTTGCCAACCTGATGAAAAAATCACCGGAACCCAGGGCGGCCAATCCGAGTCATTTAGGACGGATCGAGACACTGGAATTTGACCATGTGGCTTTTAAACACCAGACCGCTTCGCAGAATGCGATCAATGATATCAGCTTCAAAGTGAAAACCGGGGAAACGATTGCCTTTGTGGGCCCCTCCGGTTCCGGCAAGACCACTTTAATGAAATTACTGGTGGGTTTGTACCGGCCACAGGATGGAAAGATCCTGTATAATGGGATGGATGAAAACAGTATTGACTTCGAAGACCTGCGCAATCAGATCGGCTTTGTTACCCAGGATACCCAGTTGTTTTCCGGCTCGATCCGCGAGAACTTATTATTTGTGAATCCCTCGGCGACAGAAGAGGATCTGGAAGATGTATTAAAAAAAGCGTCCTGTCAGAACCTCTTATCCCGGGCGGAAAAAGGACTGGATACGATGATCGGGGAAGGAGGATTAAAGTTGTCCGGTGGTGAAAAACAGCGTCTATCCATTGCCCGTGCTTTATTACGAAAGCCTAAATTGTTATTGTTTGATGAAGCCACTTCAGCCCTTGATTCGCTGACCGAAGAAGAGATTACAGATACGATCCGGGATATTTCAAAAGAAGGCAGCCAGGTGACCATCCTCATTGCTCACCGGCTGAGTACAATCATGCATGCGGACCGGATCTATGTGCTCGAGAAAGGCGATGTGGTGGAGACCGGGAATCACGAGTTATTGATTGGCGAAAAGGGATTGTATTTTGCGATGTGGCGGCAGCAGATCGGGGAACGAAAATCCCGGGCGGCCGTTGTTTAAATTTACAGTATGGGACTTTTTTCTTTTTTGAGTAATGGCTCCTTAAAAAAAGCGTTAAGACAGGGAGCGGTAATCATTGATGTACGATCTGCCAGTGAATATGACCGGGGACGGGTTCCCGGTTCACTGAACATACCGGTTGACCGCATTGGGGCGAGTATACCACGTATTAAAGGACTGAATAAACCGGTGATTTGTGTTTGCGCCAGTGGTCACCGGAGCCGGATAGCCGCGGATACACTGAAACAGGCCGGCTTGAAAGAAGTCTACAATGGGGGAAGCTGGGAGCGGATACTTCGTTTAATTGAATCGCTCTGATCAGGGATTGACTTTTACTTTCATCGTGCGGCTGACCCCGTTCAGCCCATGATCTTCATAAAACACACTTACCGTATAATCGGTTGCAGCGGTTACCGTAACCGCTGCAGATACATTGAAGTTATACGACAGAATTCCATGAATTTCGTAAAGTTGTTCTTTCACAACCTCGCCCGTCACATCATTGGTAATACGGATATAGCCCCGGTATAAACCCATATCATCAGTGATAGATCCGGTTACACTGACTGAAGAACCATTCGCAAAAACCTGGTTATTCAACGGGGTCATCACCGTGAGCACCGGCCGGGTGGTATCATTATCCGTCACAATATGCGGACCTCCACCCCCAGCGCCTTCATCAGTACTGCCGCCGGATTTGGAGCAGGCGGCCAGAAATCCGGCCATGATAAGGAATATGAAAATACTTTGTCCCGGTTTCTGCATAAATCAAATATATCGTATTATTTCTCTTTGGTACCAGAGATAATATCTGTAAAAATATTCCCCTTTTCCAGTTCCTCAATATCACTTAGTTCCAGTTCGATGGCCTTGGTGCTCTGGATAATTTCTGCCAGGGAAATAAACAAGGAAGCCAGCAAACTCAGCAGGGCTACTGCAAAAATAAACTCCGCTACTACCGCTGCTCCCCGGTACAAACTGTACATACAACCCACACAACCAAGGAAACTGAATACCCCCAGGCCCTGCATATAACGGATCAGGTTGATCCGGCGACGCAGATTTTTGATCTGCCAGAGGATAATCTTGTTTTTGTGCAACTCCGTAAACTCATCATGGGATTTACGACCCTCTATATACTCATCGTGTAATTTGCGTACCAGGTTGGCCAGGGCCAGAAAACGATTGGTATAGGCCAGCAACAACAGGGAGATGGCCGGGAACAGGAGTGCCGGGGTGGTCAGGGAGATTTCCATAGGATAAAGGTCGGGAAAAGTCGGCAGTTCGAGGTTCGAGGTTGGAGGTTGGAGGTTCGAACCTCGAACTTCCAACCTCCAACCTCGAACTTCCCTCCCTCGCTGCTTACTTCAACTTAAACTCCAGCGGTACATTCAGCTTGACGGAGAAATTGCGGCCGGCATTAAATACCCCGGTTCTGCCTGTTACCAGGTTTTCGGCGGAATATTTCAACCGGCTGAGGTGATTTTGCCAGGCCACGTTACCGATATTCATTACCCCGAAATGGAGACTGAAGATTGTTTTCTTTTTAGTATTCGTAATATCTGCACCAAGACCTGCATTCAGGAGAAAGTATCCATTGGTGGCTGTTTCCGTTTCGTAACCACTAAAAAACCGGTCCTGTTTAAAGGTCTGATCCCCTTCCAGCCGGGCATAAAAATTACGGATTGATTTACCGGCTTTTTGAAAGTCGGCCCTTATTTCGCTGGTCCACCGCGGGGCGGGTATCAGGGGCAGGTTATCACTGCCGGGTTTGAAGCCGTCGAGTAAATCATCAAAGCGGCCCCTTACAAAGGAGAAGTTGTTTTCAAAATGCAGCCAATGAATGGGGTGCGGGTGGATATCCAGTGTAAACTCCAGGCCGGATAATTGTGCATTGTGCTGATTGAATTTAAAGGCCAGTATATCTTCTCCATCCACATTCACCAGTGAATCACCTCCGGAGAGGGATTCCAGTTTCCGGTAAAAAATAAAATCATTAATGCGGTTATAAAAGGCCGACAAACCCAGGCTGAAATGTTCATAATCCAGATCGATTCCTCCATCCAGTTGCAGACTGGTTTCTGAGGTCAGTTCATTGGAACCATACTCATACCGGTTGGTGCCCTCGTGTGTTCCGTTACTGGCCAGTTCCGCTAAAGTAGGTGCCCGGAAGCCACGGGCGATATTTGCTTTTACGGTAACCCGCTCGGCCGGTTCATAACTCACCCCGAGACTTCCGGATATATTGGAGAAGTTACGGGTAAAGGCTTTGAATTTTTCTTCAGTGCCTTCGAAAAATTCTTTCCCATCAACTGACCTGTTATCGAACCGAAGTCCCCCACTGAGGGTACCATCTTTATAAAACCGCTGGAAGTATACAAAGGCGCCGAAATCAAATAAACTATATTCCGGGATCAGCACTTCAGCTCCTTTATTTTTGTTTTGCTGTTGCATTCCATTCACCCCAATACTGGTATGCCATTCTTTCATTTCAGGCAATTGCCATTGCAGGTTGTAGTTGATCGTTTTGAGATCAAAAAACAATTCCTGTTCTTCAGGATCTTCCGCATTACCAAATTCTTTACGGCGATTATTCTGGTAACCCAGGTTGAGTTTAAGCCGGCTTTGGCCAATAGCAAAATTATTATCGCTGACCAGTTTATAGTGCTGCACCCGTTGATTCGGTATAAAGAGTTTACGGGACTCCAGGTCTTCTTCCGTAGCGATTCTTTCGATCGGTGTTCCGGCATAAAGGATAAATTTTCCGTTGGCGTCATCCCGGTCACCTTCCACCAGTCCGAGACGTTGATCAAATCGGCTAAAGATTAAGTGGCTGTAGCCCCAACCCTTATTGATACCTAAATAACCACCCAGATTTTTCTCATTAAACCGTGAATTCAGCACCCGGCCATCATGTTTGTTTTTATAATCCCCGGCTGATTTATGGGAGCCATAGATATTCCAGTTAAATCCGTTTTTATTTCCCGCCACACTGATATTATTGGCCAGTAATCCGTTATTGGATTGATAATTACTGAGCCAGTTGGCCCGCAGGGTGCCTTCAGGGGCTGGTACATTGGTAATAAAATTCACCACACCTGCCAATGCATCACTGCCATACATCAGGGATGCCGGTCCTTTCAATATTTCCACTTTGGAAATACTCATTTCATCAATCTCTATCCCGTGCTCATCTCCCCATTGCTGTCCTTCCTGGCGGATACCGTCATTTACTGTTACCACGCGATTGGCACCCAGTCCCCGGATAATCGGTTTGGAAATGGCCGGTCCGGTTGACACCTGCGATATTCCCGGTACATGACTTAATGCATCAATGATATTCCCGGAAGGGGTTTGTAATAAGGTTGCTTTTTTGATGGAGGTAATGGGCACAGGTGCTTTTCGGATACTGGTGGCCCCGGAAACGCCGGTGATCACCACCCCCTGATTCTCCACAATACGGGTGGAAAGGGCAAAATCCTTCTGCATATCGGCATTGATCTCAATATGCTCTACCAGTGTACTATAACCGGTAAAGGATACTTCCACTACATGGTGTCCCGGGGGAATATTCGTCAGCACATACAACCCATTTTCGTCACTGCTTGTTCCGATTTTATCATCGGTAAAATAAATATAGGCGCCGGCCAATGCCTCACCGGTCTTGCTATCGGTAATCTTCCCGGTCAGTTTTACTTTTACCGGTATTATTACGCGATTATGCTCTTTTGTTACAACCAGGTTTTCCTGTGCAGAGAGGACTTGCAGGGCGAAGAAAGCCCAGATAAAGGCGACCAGTTTTTGTTTCATATTTTGTAACTATGTTGCAAATATAAATTGCAACAACGTTTCATACAAATAAATTTTTAAACCGGCTAATCCTGAGCTGATTTACTTAGTCTGAATACCAAATCAGCCCAAGAATCCTTAATTTACTGACTGTCAAATCGATTATATGCGGAAGAAAATGGCGATAACGGTGCTTTTCCTGTCTGGAGGAATGTATTTCCAGGCCTGTAATAAGAAAGATGCCTTACCCAACCCCTGCCTGGGAGTGAGTTATGATATCCAATACTTTAAAACGGAATCCGTGGGTAGTTCGAACAATGGTTCCCTTACAATTACTTCACCGGTAGGTGACACGATCAGCTACCAGCTAAATAGTGCCGCTTTCCAATCCTCCCCTATTTTCTCCAACCTGGCACCTGGCGATTATCGCATCATTGTTAAAAATCAAAAGGGCTGTACCGATACCACGCAGGTAACCGTCTTTAACTATGGTCCCAAATATGCCCAGGTAAAACAACTGATTGCCGGCACGGGCGGTATCGGTGGTTATTGCGGTCCCTGTCACCTCAATGGGGCCATAAACGGTGGAAAGAATTTTGATACCGATGCCAGCATTGTCGCCAGCTGGGACCGGATCAAGGCCCGGGCCGTAGACGGACTGCCAACGTTTATGCCGGAAGCTCCGAATAGTCCATTAACATTAGCTGACCGGCAGAAGATCACTGATTGGGTGAATGCAGGGCACAGGCAAAGCGATTAAAAAAGAAAAAGAACCAAGATACCAAGACGCCGAAATAAGAACCAAGATACCAAGATGCCAAGAAGCCAAAGAAAAATCAAGAAGCAAAATACAAACTGTGAGCTTATGGTTACGATTATGAGCAATTTTCGTAAATGAGATTCAGTGGTAAATATGATAATGCTCTAAGATGGCTCCCAACACCTAACAGCTAACAGCTAACACCCGACACCCGACACCTGACACCCGACACCCTTTCTATCTGACTTTCATCATCGCCCTCACCTGCTGTGTCACTCCATTCTGGAATCGCGCATAGTAGATACCGGTAGGTAATCCTTCACTGTTAAAGTCGAGCGTATAGGTACCTGCGGTATATTCCCGGTCGGCGAGAATTTTGATCACACGGCCCAGCGTATCGATGATCTGGATAAACGTATGTCCTCCGGCAGTTTTGAACTTTATCGTGGTGCTGCTGGTAAATGGATTCGGTGAATTGGTAATCAGTACATCGCCCGACGTGGGCGGAGGAGGCGTGATCCCACTGCAGGCCCCGGCTTTGATGATGGAGAGCGATTGCAGCTGACTATTGATATTGGGTGGGAATAAAGAATCGACCACTGTTTTATCCAGGCAAAACCATTTCTCCAGCAGCGTGGAATAAATACTGCGGAAATCATATTGCATCGGGATATTATCATTCACTGTGGCACTGGCAGGAATAGTTGGGTTGACACCCAGCATGCCCGATTCGATATTACTGCCGAATAAGAACATGGGAGCCGCTGCCCCATGGTCGGTGCCGGTGCTGGAATTGGATTTGATCCTTCTTCCAAATTCACTATAGGTCATTCCAACCACCCTGTCTTCCACATTCTGAAATTTAAGATCATCCTGGAAAGCTTTGATGGCATCGGATACCCGTTGAAGTAAGGTGGCATGGTTACCCGTGGTGGTATCGGTAGCTCCCACCTGAACAGAGTGTGTATCAAACCCGCCGAAGCTGACCATATATACCCGGGTCTTCAATCCACCGGCAATAAGCCTGGCCACGATTTTTAACTGATCGGCCAGTGAATTGCCTGTGGGGTACGTACCCTGCTGGGTAATGGAATTGGCAGCATTCTTTATGACAGTTGAATATTTCTGTGTCTGCTGATTGACCTGCCGGATATATTTTAATTCCTTACCAGCCGGAGTGGATGGCACAGGATCAGTCGTTCCATTCACCAGGTTATAAAAATTAGTCGGATTGGTAATACTCATTCCCATATTGGCCGTTGGTCCCTGGGTGGTGAGTGTGGTGGTGGAACCAATCTGAATAGCAAGCGGATCAGGCATCGTGGTACTCGGATATCCCGTTGGGAAATCCGGAAACTCATAGTTGAGATAACGACCGGCCCAGCCACTATATACTTCCTGGTTGCTGTTCGAAGCACTCATCCAGATATCCGTTGCCCGGAAATGTGAAAAATTGGGCTGCGGATATCCCACAGCCTGCACCAGTTTGGCCTTGCCTTCAGTAAATAAGGTTTGCAAACCGGTCATGGATGGATGCAGTCCGGTACCACTTACACCGGCAATCGGTAATACCCGGTTTTCGGGGATAGCGATATTGGTTCTTGCATTATAATATTTTGAATAATCCGCTACAGGGATTACCATATTTAATCCATCATTCCCACCGGACAATTGTACAATCACCAGCACATGATCTGTCACCGTTTGTCCACGCATCAGCGCCTGCACCAGTGGCGATTGCTGGTCGAAGGCTTTTACGGAATACCCGTTGATCACTTCCGGTAAAAGTGCCGCGGCAGGTAAGGCGTTGAGTAAAAAATCTTTTCTTTTCATCTGATCTGATTAAGAATTATATGAAACTATGCCAGCTGGTATTCTGATAAATTAAATAAATACTGAAACAGGGATTTCAATCTTGTATTCACTGTATTAAAATTGGCGGTGGTCGGGTTGGACACATATGCGGTCCAGGCATTGGTCCAGTAATAATCCCATTGCTGCCCGGTGAGCAGGATCTGGGTTTTGATCTGGCTTTTGCTCTGGGCCGATAACTCATTTCTGAAAAAGACGCGGATGGCTTCGTCGATCAGGTCGTTCGGATTGCCGGGATTGGACAAAGATTGTGCAAAAGCCACACAGTTAAACTGCACCCGGAAACTGTTCCGCGCATAACCGCTGTTGATCATCGTATCAGTAAACTGGTTGCGTTTCGGCAATGAGTCGGAATTGATCCAGATTTCATGAAAGGAAGGTTCCTGGTAATAGGCCGGCATCCCGGATACATTGGGCGGATCGTGCAGGTTTTGTCCCATATTGACCATCCATGAATTGAACGTATTCCATAACCCGTAATTCGTATCCCAATCCGTTTCCGGTTTGAAAGCCACATTCATTTCCCGCATCGAACCGATCACAATATCCGAAGGTGTTTTAATCATACAGCCCCGGTTGAGTAAATCATAAAAATGCTCGCTTTTGAACAAGGCGGACAAGACCGGTTTTAATTCATAATTATTAGAGCGGAATATTTCAGCCAATGGTTCAATCACATTGGTTTCCGTGGCCGCATCAATCGAATAATAAACAAACCAACGGTACATTTTCCGCAGCAGGAATTTCGCCACTTCCTGTTGGGCGAAAATCATATTCAGCAGGTCGGCCAGTTCAAGATCCCCGGCAGTGGCGGTATTCCTTCCGGTAATTACCGTATTATTGAAAAAAGCGGAAAACGTTTTATTAGTAGTTGTATGCCGGTTGAGATTAAAGACAGATGTGTAAGTGGTGCCATTCACCTGCCATCCGGTTAATACTTTTGCCGCTTCTTTTACATCGTTTTCCGTGTACTGAGATCCGGGACCCTTGCCCAGGGTAAACAGTTCCATCAGCTCCCGGGCATAATTTTCATCCGGGGCATTTTTATTGTTGAGATAGCCATTCAGATAACGCAGCATGGCCACGTCTTTGCTGATCTCCCTGACCAACTCCTTATAATTGCCCAGTGCATATTGCCGGATCAGGCTGTGTTGCTTGTAATTCCAGTTGGCATTCCCCACTTCACTGGCTTCATTGCCAAAATGATCCACCAGGAACATGATCAGTTTTTCCCGGATGCTGCGGTCCTGGTTGACCAATACACCGGTCCACCATTTTTTATAGGAACCGCGTCGCTGTGACTGCACCGTACCATCGCTATTAATATCATTGATCCAGGTGGTTCCCTGTGCGATATTACCATCCGGTGTTACTCCCGGAGTGGTGGAGGTGGCATATTCTTTTACCGGGGGATTGGGTTGAGGCGCTGTGGGATTGAGTAATTCATCCACTGCCTGGTTCATGCTCATGGACCTGAAATAGTTTATATCGGAGGGCTTGGCCCCGAACATGGTCCTTTTAAGCAGGTGAATGACTTCCTGCTCCGTCCAGGCACCGGTATATGCCGAAATACCCGATTGAGTACGAAATGGCTGTTGGATATCATCCGTTGCTGCCCTATTCAGGCGGCGGGCCTTTAAAAACGCACGTCTGTCCATATTTGATTGATTTGATCCCGGGAAAGAGTTATTTCAGATGAGTAAAATACAAAAAGGTTTAAGCCTGTCCGCTATTATCTTAAAAAAAATTGTAATGCACGAATATCTGTTTAACCAGCACGAATCAGACTGAGTCTGGCTTCAAACAGGACCCGGATTGGGGTAATTGGTCAATTAACCTATCTTTCCTGTTCATCCTCATTGATTATGAAACGATTCATTGCCTGCCTGCTGATCATGCTCGCTGCCTGCGGCGTTCGGGAGAACACTAAGCCTTTGGATTCTGACAGCTGGACCATTGGTCCTTTTGTAAAAACAGATAGCCTGAATCCGATATTACTACCCGATACCAGCCAGGTATTCACCTGCCCGGTCAGTCAGCAAAAACTGGCCTGGGAATCCAGGAATGTATTAAACCCAGCGGCCGTTGTCAAAGAAGGAAAAGTATATCTCCTTTACAGGGCCCAGGATCCGATGATGACATCCAGGATCGGGTTGGCGATCAGTGACGATGGATTACATTTTACCAAACAACCTGCGCCGGTGTTTTATCCGGACAAGGATTCAATGTTAGCCCTGGAATGGAAAGGCGGCGTGGAAGACCCACGGATAGTGGAAGATGCCAACGGGCGGTACATTCTTACCTATACTTCCTATGATGGCAAAACAGCCCGGCTTTGCCTGGCCAGTTCCACCGATCTTTTTCACTGGCAAAAACATGGTCCTGTGCTGGGCACCGGAAAGTATAAGGATACCTGGTCCAAATCGGGAGCAATTGTGGTAAAACAAGCCGGTGAAAAAATGATTGCTGAAAAAATCAATGGTAAATACTGGATGTATTTTGGGGATACTGATCTTTTCATGGCCTATTCCGATGATCTCATTCATTGGAGCCCTTGTGAAAATGAAGAAACCCATCAGCTGATCAAAGTGCTGACTGCCCGGCCCGGAAGGTTTGACAGCCGGCTGGTAGAACCTGGCCCCTTTGCCCTTTTAAAAGAGGAAGGCATCCTGCTGATATATAACGGCAGTAATGCGGCCAATTTCAATGACACATTACTGCCGAAGTATACCTATAGTGCCGGACAGGCGTTGTTTGATAAATCAAATCCTTTCAAACTCATTGACAGAACGGATGGCTATTTCATCCATCCGGATAAAAGTTATGAACGTACCGGTGAAGTGAATGAAGTCTGTTTCGTGGAAGGGCTGGTCAGGTTTAAGAACAAATGGTTTTTGTATTACGGCACGGCGGATTCAAGAATTGCGGTGGCGGTGGGTGAGTAGTGTTGGTGTTATCACCAACACTACTCGTTGATATCACCAACTATAATACACAGTGATAACACAAACTATTAGTTCATAGCTGGTGTTTTCACCAGCTATGATCAGAACCGAATCCCCAATGAAAATCCTGCCCTGATGCCACCCCAGGGGCCATCCAGTTCCAGGCTGGCACCATTAGCAGTAACCACCACTTTTTTGTTCGTCAATGGAATATCAAGGTCTTCCAGTTCGGTGCGCAGATCATCTTGTTCGGCGGGGGTCATCGTCTGGGATGAAATCCCGTTGAATAAACCATTCCCCGTACCGTAATGCGGACCTAAGATCCACCAGTCAAGTACCAGTCGTTTACCCAATGGCCATTGAGCCCCCAATAATAAACCACCGGTATGGCTGGTCAGTTTTCCGGTCATATTGATGGTTTCGGTACCACCACCACCATCATCATAATCAAATTCCAGCTGACTTGTTTTATAACTGGCATACCGGTAAAAAGGCGCCAGGTAAAATCCGCGTCCATACCCTCTTTTGCTCAGGTAAAAACGAAATTCCGGTGTGATGGCCAGGTTACTCATTTGAAAGGTTTCCAATACATCCCTTGTATCGGGATCATCACCGACAGCATCCAGGATCGCCTGTTTAAAAGGGAGCGTGGATTCGGGCATTACCCGTACGCCGAGGGCAAATGAGAACTTGCGGCTGAGTACCCGTTCGTATTGCAGCGCATACTGTTTTAACGGAAGTGAAGTCAGGTTCACTTTGATCATATTCATTGGTATCGTATTCTTCTCTGCCGGTTCTTTAGTTTCTGTCCCTTCCGGTTGGTCCTGAGCGGTTAACTGCAGGCAGGAAAAAAGAATCAGTGCTGGCAGTAAGAAAAGTCTTTGTTTCATGGTGATGTTTTTAGTAAAGTGTAATTACTGGAAAATGATTGAGATCCCGGAGCGTGTTTTAACGGGTAAGAATGAAATTAGTTCAAATAAAACCGGGAATGCTTCATTTTACTGAAACGTTCCCGGTACTACTGGTTATTCCGTATTTCAAACGGTAATAAATCTGTATATGTTAACTGATATTCTCGATGATCCCGGCGATCCCTTGTCCGCCACCTACACAGGCGCTGATCATTCCATACTTTTTATTCAGTCTTTTAAGGTCATTCAGGTTTTGAATCGTGAGTTTGCATCCGGTACATCCCAGCGGATGTCCCAATGCAATGGCTCCTCCGTTGATATTGACTTTGGCGGGATCCAATCCGGCTTCGCGGATTACGGCGATGGACTGGGAAGCAAAAGCTTCATTCAGTTCAATGAGATCGATATCGGCCAGGTTAAGTCCGGCTTGTTTCAGCGCTTTCGGAATGGCGGCCACGGGACCGATACCCATAATACG
>JAKQJH010000240.1 GCA_029561255.1 Bacteroidota bacterium
TTTATCCGGATGTTCGTGACCGACTTTGATGATTCGGTAGTGATGCGTTTTGGTAAACTGGAACTGATCCGTAACCAATGGCGGAAATACAGAAATAAAATTGATTCCACCGGAAACTTCACCCCACTGCCTTCTCCGGATAATACCACGGTAAATGTGCTGGCGGTGAATATCGAGGAGAACGATCAGCGTGATCCGATCGTATACCGTATTCCACCGGGCATTGAAAGACAACAACAGCTGAGCAATAATAATGTGGCCCTGTTTATGAATGAACAGGCGATCAGTATGCAGGTCTGCGGACTGCCGAAAAGCGAATCCCGCGGGGTCTTCAAAACCATGAACCTGGATATGCGTCAGTACCGCAAGCTGTCCATGTTTGTCCACGCTGAATCCGTTAAGAATGCTTTCCCGGTTTCCGATGGCGACCTGAATGCGGTGGTACGGATCGGTAACGACTTCTCCGGCAACTATTATGAAATTAAGATTCCGCTGAAGATCACTCAGTTTGGTGAAACGGACAGTGCATTGATCTGGCCGGAAGAGAACTACCTCGATTTTGACCTTGATGACCTGACAGACCTGAAATTAAAACGGAATGGGTTGAATATATCCCCGTCCCAATATTATAAAGAAACGCTTGCCAGCGGACGCTCTTATGCCATTGTTGGTAATCCGAACCTGGGAGAAGTGAGAGGGGTATTACTGGGTGTGGAAAGTGTGAACCAGGAGAATGTTTGTACAGAAGTCTGGTTTAATGAACTCCGGTTACAACAACTCGACGAAACAGGCGGAACGGCAGCGCTCGCCAGGGTGGATATGAAATTGGCAGATCTGGGAACCCTTTCCGTTTCCGGTACCATGAAGACCCGCGGATTTGGAACACTGGAACAACGCGTGAACGAACGGAGCCGCGAAGATGTGTATACAATCGATGCATCGGCCAATCTTGAAATGGGTAAACTCTTTCCGAAAAAACTCGGATTACAGATTCCTGTCTATACCAGTATCAGCCGCCGGACCAGTACACCTCAGTACGATCCTTATGATCTTGATATCGAGCTCAAACAAAAACTGAAAGACGCGGATGCCGCAAAAAAAGATTCTATCAAGAATGATGCACAGGATGTAACAACCATCAAGACGATTACCCTGACCAATGTACGTAAAGTGAAGACCGATGGTAAGCGGCCGAAAATCTGGAGTGTCAGCAATTTCGATTTCAATTATTCCTATATACAAACGGTAACGCATAATCCGCTGACGGAAAATGATGAACTTCGTCGTACCCGGGGAGCTATCGGCTATAGTTATGCCCCACAGGTGAAAACGGTGGAGCCTTTCCGTAAATTCATCAAATCCCGGTCGCCCTGGCTGGCATTGGTAAAGGATTTTAATTTTAATTATGCGCCATCACAGATTTCAATCAGGGCCGATGTATTCCGGCAGTTTGGTGCCACCCGTCCACGTAATGTAGGCGGCGGTCCTTACCAGATTCCCGAGACCTACAACAAATACTTTACGTTTGACCGGTATTATATTCTGCAGTGGAACCTGACCCGTTCCTTATCCATGGATTTCACGGCCACCAATAATGCAAGGATCGATGAACCCGAAGGCCGGATTGATACCAAGCTGAAAAAAGATTCGATCAAAACCAACCTGTTCAAGGGAGGCCGTAATACAAACTATGGCCAGGAACTGACCCTGAACTATAATGTGCCTACGACAAAAATTCCGTTGCTCGACTGGACAACTTTACGGGCCAGTTATAATACCAAGTACAACTGGCTGGCGGCATCCCTGCTTGCCCGGAACCTGGGAAATACTTTATCCAATACACAGACAAGATCCCTGAATGGCGAATTGAAATTTGAAGAACTGTATAATAAATGGCGCTTCCTGCGGGCAGTTGGCAGTGATGCGCCGAATACCGGCGGAGATAATTCCGGAGGAAATAAAGGGCAGAAAGGCGGCAAGGGTGGAAAGACCGGTGATTCAAAAGCAGATGGTAAGAATGGTGATGGAAAAGGAAATACGGCTACAGGAGATACAAAAGGCGGAGACCAGATCAACAATCCGGCACAACCGGGTGTATCCGTTTCTGCTTCAGGTGTCA
This sequence comes from Bacteroidota bacterium, assembly GCA_029561255.1. Classification (GTDB taxonomy): domain Bacteria; phylum Bacteroidota; class Bacteroidia; order Chitinophagales; family Chitinophagaceae; genus JJ008. The sequence goes on from JAKQJH010000240.1 coordinate 2,120, forward strand.
GTTACCGGATGGATACAATCCGGAACAAAAAAGGAAAGATTGTTCGGATCAAAAAGCGCAAAATAAAAGTGCCGAAAGCACAGAAACCCATGCCGGAGATCGCGGCCGTTCCTAAGTTCTTCCTGCGGTTGGCTACTTCACTCAAGCGGGTGGGTATTCAATACACAGAAGATTATGGTACAACCTTGCCAGGTTATATGGACAGCACAGAAGTCTTTGGCACGAACCTGAAAAGCGGGCAGCCCGGATTAAAATATATTTTAGGTTATCAGCCCGATACGAACTGGATCAATAGTTTTGGTGCGAAGGGATTATTATCACGGGATTCACTGATCAGTGCCATGATTCAGCAACGCTATAACCAGCGAATGAACATAACGGCCCAGTTAAGTCCGTTCCGCGATTTCACTGTTGATGTGAACCTGGATAAGACATTCGATAAACAATATTCGGAGTTATACAAAGACACAACCGGTTCTTCCGGTCTGGCCCGGTTGAATCCGTATGCACTGGGTAGTTTCAGTGTCAGTTATATTTCTTATCAGACCCTTTTCAGCAAATTTGACCCCAATGTGGTGTCTGCCACATTCAAACAGTTTGAAGCTAACAGGCGGATATTATCAGGTAAACTGGCCAGCAGCAATCCGTATGCGGCCGGCAATACAGTGGGCGCAGACGGATACGTGGAAGGCTATGGCCGCTATGCACAGGATGTGGTGATTCCGGCATTCATTGCAGCGTATACAAATAAAGACCCTGCCAGTGTGAAACTGGTCAAGAATTCAAACCCGAATATCAAGGCCAATCCATTCTCTGGTATTATACCAAAACCGAACTGGACCCTTACCTATACCGGATTATCGAGGTTACCGGGTATGGATAAAATATTCAGCAATGTAACGATCCGGCATGGATACCGGAGTACATTCAGCATGAACAGTTTCAATACCGCGCTCTTGTTTACGGATCCCTTGCGTGTAGGTTATCCGAGCTTTACCGATACGCTGACCGGTAACTATATCCCATACTTCCTGGTGCCCAATATCACGATACAGGAGAGCTTTGATCCGCTCATCCAGGTAGAACTGACGTTTACCAACCAGCTGACCACCGGCTTTGAGTTTAAGAAGAGCCGTACCCTCAGTCTCAGTCTGATTGATTATCAGCTGGCGGAGAACCGGTCAACGGAAGTTACCTTTAATTTTAACTGGCGTAAGAAGGGAATGCCCCTGATCAAGCGTATTGGGAAAATGAAGCTGGATAATGATGTCACTTTCCGGCTGGATTTCAGTCTGCGGGATGATGCCACGGCCAACAGCAAGCTCGACCAGGGAACTGCCTTTGGTACGGGTGGACAGAAAGTCATCCGCATTGCACCTTCCATTGATTATACCCTGAATAACCGGATCAGCATGAAACTCTTCTTCGAACAGAACCGGAATATTCCAAAGATCAGCAGTGCCTTCCCGATCACGAATACGAGAGGTAATCTGCAGGTGCGGGTGTCGCTGGCGCAATAGAGAGAAGTCGGCAGTTGGCAGTCGGCAGTTGGCAGTTGGCAGTCCACAGTCCACAGTCGACAGTCCACAGTAATTGCTAAGGTTCTATTTATTACAGCCTTGGAGATTTTGTTATTGAAGGACGTAAGTCGAATGTCATAAACACGAATCAACAATTCAGCGATTTATTAAACCACGAAGTGGTGAAATGATTATAGTGAATCGGGACAGGAATCGTTTCACTTCGGAAACCCTGAAAGGGTGGAATTATTATATCAAATTCCGGGTGAACTCCAAAAAGAAAAACCACCTCATCGGTGGTTTAATTATTTCTGAAACGTACTAAAATTATTCAGGCTGTTGGGGTGCTGGTGTACCAGTGGGAGATCCGTTGCGTTTGAAAAGCATCACATATCCGCAAAGATTTTTCTTCTTCTGTTTATTGACCTGTACCGGTTTCATCAGGTGGAATTCAGAGAACTGCGGGATGTAAGAATACACAATCACATTGCCATCCACATCGCCCCATTTTTTCTGTTTAAATACCACTTGTTTTTCGTTCCAGTCGTACATGCGTACTTCATACAACCGGGAGCTGTAATCGCCGATAAAGACAAACTGGTACCAGCTGCCCTGGGTCAGGGGGACGATCACAGGCATTTCAAATTCACTTTCCATATTGATGGATGCTTCCTTCAAAAGGATATACCCGTCATTTCCATATAAATTCTTAAGACTGTCGGCCTGTTTGCTGATCAGCTCATTGCTGCAGGATTGTACACGGATCACATCCTGTGCCATCGAAGTAAGGCTGAGTGTAAGCAGGGAAATCAGTAAGAGGTACGGCTTTTTCATAACAGTGCTTATCAAATATTGGAGTGCTGACATAAAGTTACTACGTGTTTTACCGCTTGCTTACTATTTTGAACGCAATCTTAGTGGTTTAAGTATATTTTCTATGTTAAATACGGATATACACGGGGTCAACGGAAGTGATAGGGCGGAAGAACACCTAATATAGAAAGAAATTCCGATACTGCATAGTTCTGTTTACGATCAGGCGTTCGTATCCCGGTTGTAATAAAAGGAATTTGCCTGTCGCAGCGGTGTGAGGGTCAGGTCATTAATACAAACATGGGGTGGCAGGGACGCGCAGTAAAAAATCACATCGGCCACGTCGTCTCCTGTCAGGGGGGTAAGGCCTTCATATATTTTTTTAGCCTGCACCGGGTCACCTTTAAAACGAACCAGGGAAAATTCGGTTTCCGCTGCTCCCGGATGGATGGCGGTTACTTTTATACAATGCCGCAGCAGGTCGATCCGCATGGCTTCACTGAGTGCATCCACAGCAGCCTTGGTGGCACAATACATATTTCCTTTCTCATACACTTCTTTACCGGCAATCGATCCCAGGTTGATGATATGTCCTTTTTTGCGGGGAATCATCAATAGTGAAACGGCCCGCGCCACATACATCACACCTTTGATATTGGTATCGATCATCGTGTTCCAGTCTTCCAGGGACGCTTCTTCAAAATAATCACGGCCCAGGGCAAGACCGGCATTGTTCACCAAGACATCTATGGCTTTCCAGTCTTCCGGCAGGGAAGTAAAAGAATTAAAAACGGCTTGTTCATCCCGCACGTCAAAGGGCAGGGCCAGTACAGCCACATTGTATTTGCTTTCCAGTGCTGCGGCGAGTTGGTCCAGCCGTTCGGTTCTGCGGCCATTTATGATCAGGTCATATCCATTGGCGGCAAATTTATAAGCAGCTGCTTTACCAAAACCCGAAGTGGCTCCGGTGATCAATACAATTTTTCCCATAATGAATCGGTTGAAAATGGACACAAGTTTACGCCATATTTGGCAGCCGCATCCGGATTTTTACCGGATCAGGGTAACGGTACCTTTCTGGAAATAGGCTTTCCCGGTATAGTCTTCGGCACTGACCATCCAGACATAAACACCCGTGCCCTGAAGTTCCCCTTTGATCCGGCCATCCCATCCCTGACCATTGATACGGGTGGTGAAAACCAGTTGTCCCCACCGGTTATAAATACTGAAATAATTGATCTGTTTCATACCTACGGCAATGGGTTTAACCACATCATTCAGTCCATCGTTATTGGGTGTAAATCCGGTGGGTACAAATACAGAAGGAACGGTTTTGAAAATGCGGACCGTGATGTAAGCAGAATCGGCACAACCGGCCTGGTCGGTAACAATCAGTTTATAACGGATATTATCAAAGCTGCCATCATAATTTCCGATCGGATCGGGGATGCTGGTACTGCTCAGGCTGGTGCCCGGCGTCCAAAAATAACCGGTTCCCCCGGTTCCGTTGAATTGCAACGGCTGTCCCACAATAACGCTAGTATCCCGGCCTGCAAAAGCGACCACCTTGGGTAAGATGGTTACCAGGATGGTATCTTTCCCTGGTTTAGGACAGCCCTGGGTGTCGAAGACGGAAAGGATATATTGTGTGGTTCCGGGTGGAGACGCCACCGGATTCAGGATTAAGGGATTGTCAAGATAATTGGGAGGCGACCAGTTAAAGCTGCTCCCGGTTATTGACGCATTGAGCTGGACGGTAGCATTGTAGCAAATAGTCGGGTCCGGACCGGCATTAGCGACCGGGTAAGGAACAGTAGTAACAATCACCTGATCAGTGGCCGAGCAGCCACCTACCGTGGATGTTACTGTGAATACGGTATTGGCATTGACCATGGCCCTGGGATTGATCAGGGTTGGATTGTCGACGTTTAGTGGCGGATCCCATGAATAGGAGAGTCCGTTAGTGACGGCGCTCAGCTGGATCGTGTCACCCCGGCAGATCGTGGTATCGGGAATGGCGGTGACACTAACGGCATCGATCACCCGAACATTGACCGAATCGCGGTTGACACATCCGTTCTCATTCAGGTTTACAAAATATAAAGTGGTAACCGGCGGTGTTACCGTAGGAGTGCCGGTATTGGCATTGATGATATTGGTTACGGGTGTCCAGCTAAAAATGCCGCTGCCGGTAGTGCTGGCATTGAGTTGGACAGCATCATTGCGGCAGATCAGGGTATCCCGGAAACCGAGGCTAAGGTTGGGTTTATCCAGTACCGGTATGGTAACCTGGGCGGTATCCCGGCAACCTTTATTACTGGTTACAATTAATGTGACCTGGTTGTTGGCCGGTCCCGGATAAGTCCATTGCGGATTTTGAAGCCTTGATGTATCCGCCAGTGTACTGCCATCCCCGAAATTCCAGCTCCAGCTGTTAACCGTACCATAACGGGTATTGGTGGTATCTGTAAACTGGAAGGGATTACTGAAACAGCTGCCGGTATAAACAAAACCGGGGAAGAAACCAGGGAAGACCCCCACTTTGCGTACGACGGAGTCGGCACATCCGGTAGACCGG
>JAKQJH010000251.1 GCA_029561255.1 Bacteroidota bacterium
TCATCTGTGACATGAGTCCATATTTCTCTTCGTTGGGAAAATCCCTTGTAATGATATAAATCTCCTTTACAAAAGCCCTTGCCTTTTTCCAAACATCCAGCTCTTTATATGTCTTATATTCTCCCATTTAGCAAACATTTCTTAGAAAACTCCCTGACACCCGACACCTGACACCCGACAGCTTTTATGGCACATTAATCATCTTCAAAACCTCTTCAATCACCTCCTCCACCCTCACATTCTCCGCTTCCGCTTCATACGTGAGGCCGATGCGGTGACGAAGTACATCTTTGCAGATGCTGCGGACATCTTCGGGGATTACAAAACCGCGTTTGTTGAGGAATGCCTGTGCTTTTGAGGCCAGTCCCAGGTTGATACTGCCCCGGGGGGAGGCTCCATAAGAGATCAGGGGTTTCAGTTTTTCGAGTTTATAGTCTTCCGGGCGACGGGTGGCAAAAACAATATCGAGAATATACTTTTCTATTTTTTCATCCATATAGATCTCGCGGGAGAGATCACGGGCATTGGTGACTTCCTGTACGGAAACCACCTGCTTAATGGCCGGGAAAGTTCCCTGGATACCCTGTCGCAGGATCTGTTGTTCCTCATTCATATTTGGATAATCCACGATCACTTTCATGATAAAGCGGTCCACCTGGGCTTCCGGAAGCGGGTAAGTACCCTCCTGCTCCAACGGGTTCTGTGTAGCGAGTACCAGGAAGGGTTCATCAAGTTTATAAGTAGAGTCGCCAATAGTAACCTGCCGTTCCTGCATCGCTTCCAGCAGGGCACTCTGCACTTTGGCCGGTGCCCGGTTGATTTCATCCGCTAAAATAAAGTTGGCGAAAATGGGTCCTTTACGTACCACAAACTCATTGCGTTGCTGATTATAGATCATCGTACCGATTACGTCAGCCGGCAAAAGATCGGGCGTAAACTGTATCCGGCTGAAACGGGCATGTATAGCCTGGGCCAGCGACTTGATGGTCAGGGTCTTGGCCAGTCCGGGTACCCCTTCCAGTAAAACGTGGCCATTACTCAGCAACCCGATCAGGAGACGATCCAGCATATGGGTCTGCCCAATGATAACATGGCCTATTTCTTTTCTTAATGTGTCGGTAAACTGGCCGGCATGGCTGATTTTTTCGTTCAGCAGGCGGATATCTTCGGCGGTTTTTAACATAGTTACAGTTTAAAATACGATGATGGCAGACTATTTGCACAAGGAGCTTGTGAGTCTGATAGTTCCACAAATTACGAATTGGAACTATGCAAATAATTTGCCGATATTGTAATTGGTTGAAAATACGGTACTAATTCAGGTAAAATACCGATAAACAGACAGAAAAAAGTGACTATTTTGTTCTCTAAATCCAACGACATGCAAAAACAGAATTTCATCCTCGTCCTCTTCGCTGCAGCATTCCTGACAGCGGGAACCAGTTGCCAGAAAGAAACAGCCGCCCCCAAAACTAAAACGGAGCTCCTGACACAGGCCAGCTGGAAATTCAGTACTGCCTCGGCTTCCGGGACCGATATCACCATGAATCCCGCCATTGCCTGTATTAAAGATGATGTGATCACATTTACCAGCAGCACTACCGGGACCATCACTGAAGGAACCATTGTATGTTCTCCGACGACTGCCGGCAATTTCACCTGGAGTTTACAGAGCAGTGAGACTCAGCTACAGATGTCCTCTGGTATTTACCCTGCCGGAGCCGGGTTGTTTACCATTACGGCACTCACGGAAACCAGCCTGACTATAACACAGGATGTGATCATACCGCCATCAAGCACGGCGATACCCGTTTCCGCCACTTATACTCATTAATCAGGAAAGATATTTGCCCACAATCGGCACCCGTCTGCCCACCCCGAATGCTTTGGGGGATACGCGGATGATGGGACAAAACTGATTGCGCTTATATTCATTGATATTGACCATGCGTAGCACCCGGTCCGTTAGTGCCGCATCAAATCCAAGGGCTTTAATCTCATTGGGTCCCTGTCTTCTTTCGATATACTGATACAGGATCCGGTCCAGTACGGCATAATCCGGCAGGGAATCCGAATCTTTTTGTCCGGGCCGCAGCTCAGCAGAAGGTGCTTTGGTAATTATATTTTCCGGTATGATTTCCTTTTCCCGGTTGATGTAACGGGCCAGGGCATAGACCTGCATTTTATAACAATCACCCAGTACACCCAGTCCTCCGGCCATATCCCCGTACAACGTTCCGTAGCCCGTAGCCAGTTCGCTTTTATTAGAAGTATTCAGTAAAATGTAACCGAATTTATTGGCAATCGCCATCAGCAGGTTGCCCCTCGAACGGCTCTGTATATTCTCCTCTGCCAGACTAAAGGGCAGGTCTCCGAAAATGGGTTTCAGCTCCGTAAGAAAACTGTCGTAAATATTTTTAATCGGTACTATATCATACGGATTCCCCAGGTTTTTGCTCAGTTGCTCCGCATCACTCACACTATGTCCGGTTGAATACTGGGAGGGCATCAGCACCGCCCTCACATTGTCTTTGCCCAATGCCTCACAGGCAATCGCCAGGGTTACGGCACTATCGATACCACCGCTGCTGCCCAGGATGGCTTTAGTAAAGCCCATCTTGATAAAATAATCCCGGATACCGGTCAATATGGCCTGGTAAATTTCAGCGGTACATAAGTTGTAATCCAGTTCGGCAGGATTGAATTCCGCATCCGGTAACGCTGCGGCAGGAACCAATACAGGAAGATCAAAGGTTCCATCTTCTTTCCACTCCACCAGTTCGATCGCTTCTTCAAAAAGGGGCAGTTGTTTCACCAGGTTGGAATGCTTGTCCATGACCAGCGACCCGCCATCAAAAACGATTTCGGTCTGACTGCCCACACAATTGCAATACAACATCGGCAGTTTATACTTGGATGTATTGAGTTTTACTATCGCCTTGCGGTCTTCCACATGCGTATAATCAAAAGGTGAAGCGGACAGGTTCAGCATAATATCCGGCGACTCCTTCATCAGTTCATCCATCGGACAATTGCGGTAGAGCGGATTATCCCCGAGATTCCAGATATCCTCACAAATGGTTACGGCCAGTTTCTTTCCTTTAAACGGAATCACATTCCAGCCATAGGCTGGTTCAAAATAGCGGTATTCATCAAATACATCATAATTGGGCAGACAGGTCTTATGCGCCACCCCTTTTATTTCCTTTTCATATAACAGGTAAGCTGCATTAAAAAGATCTTTTCCTTCCCTGGCCGGATTACGGTCCGGGGCCCCGATCAGCACCCCGATAGTATCTGCTTCCTCCCGGATACGGTCAATGGCTTTATTGCATTTGGCGATAAAATCAGCAAATTCGAGGAAGTCCCGGGGCGGATAGCCGCATACACATAATTCGGAAAAAAGCACCAGCTCAGCCCCCATGGCTTTGGCCTGACGGATACCGGCAATAATTTTCTGCGTATTAGCTTCGAAATTACCGATATGGTAATTTTGCTGCGCGAGGGCTATTTTCATTGTACAAATTTATGTGAATGTTTTTGTAGCTACATTCGTGTCACAACATTTTTACTCATCTGTCGTTCTGAGTCACTATGAAAAAATCACTTTTTTTCCTGCTGTTCCTGTCTGTACTTTATTCCTGCAAGGACAAATCCGCCGCCCCGGATGTTTCCGGTATCAACGTCAGTATTCCGGTAGTCCGTTTTGACCAGGATTTTTTCCGGATCGATACCAATGATATTCCCGGCGGACTCCGTCAGTTACAGCAAAAACACCCCGGTTTCTATATTGATTTTATGCAGAATATTCTTGGGGTCAGCGGGGCGGATACCAACCAGCAAACCCTGACGATTACCCGTGAATTTATCCGTGGCTATGCGCCGGTTCAGCAAGTCCTGGATAAAAAATTCACCTCCACCGATAAATTTCAAAAAGAACTGGAGCAGGCATTCCGTTATGTAAAGCATTATTTTCCGCAATACAAGACCAGTAATGCCATCCTTTTCACCGGCCCTTTTGATGCACCCGGGGTGGCCAATACCAATGCAGGTTTTGCCTTTGGGTTGCAGCAATATGCCGGTAAAGACTTTGCTGAATACCAGGCACCCGTTTTCCAGGAAATGTTTCCGACCTATATCTCCCGTCGTTTTTCCCCGGAATACATGGTGGCCAATTGTATGAAATCGGTTACGGAGGAAATCTTCCCTGATCGCAGTGCCGGAAAACCGCTGATCGAACAAATGATCGAAAAAGGGAAGCAATGGTACATGCTTGACAAATTCCTGCCGGATTCACCCGATTCGTTGAAAACCGGATATACGCAGAAACAACTGAACTGGTGCCAGGCCAATGAGGGCAGTATCTGGTCGTTTATAGTAAAGAATGAAGACCTCTATTCACTCAGTCCGGCTACCTTACAGGTATATATCGGCGAAGCACCTTTTACACAGGGAATGCCCCAGGAGTATTCACCCGGCAATCTCGGCCAGTGGGTTGGCTGGCAGATCGTGAAAAAATTTGTGAGTAAAAATGAGCAACTGTCTGTCAGTGAAATTATGCGAACCACGCCTGCCGTCATTATTGAGCAGGCCAAATACAAACCGAAATAGGATCAGTTCCCTTTAAAGGGTACAATCATTTCAAACGAAGGAATACGCACGTCAAACATGGCGCGGTTGAGCAGGTTCTCCATCTGGTAGGTGCCATACATTTTTCCCATTTCGGTGCGCAGGTTGCAACCACTTACATACTGGTAATTTTCGCCGGGTTGCAGGGTAGGTTGTACGCCCACCACGCCTTCTCCTTCCACTTCCCGGTGCGTGCCGTTACTATCGAAGATAAACCAATGCCGGCGGTGTAGCTTAACAGGAAAAGCATTATGATTCTCCAGGGTAATGCGGTAGGCAAACATATACTCCGACTGCAGCGGATTGCTGTAATCGGATTGGTAAAATGTTTCCACGCTTACTTGTACGCCCTCAGAGATCATACTTGTCATGTAGTAAAAATAAAGAAATTGCGGCAGACAGTGAACCCCGGGATTTCTTTCACGTTGTTTTTACTACAAGCCCTTATTTTTGCCCCACGAAATAACTGAATTGACATGAAAATCGCAGTAGCCAAAGGTGACGGAATCGGCCCGGAAATCATGGAAGCCGTACTTAAAATATTCAATGCCAACCAAGTACCACTCGAGTATGAATACGTAGACATGGGAAAATGGGTATTTGACAAGGGCTTTAACAACGGAATGACCCCGGAAGCCAAACAGAGTATCGAATCCCTGGGATTGCTTTTTAAGGGTCCGATGGAAACCCCCAAAGGGAAAGGGGTGAAAAGTATCAATGTGACCGCCCGTAAAACCTGGAATACTTTTGCCAATAAACGGGATTTCCGGACCCTTCATGGCGTAGATACCGTTTTCAGTAAAGCAGGTATACCCATCGATATCACCGTAGTCCGAGAAAATATTGAAGATACCTACGGGGGCATCGAACATATGCTGACCCATGATGTGGCTCTCAGCCGCCGATTTATCACCCGTCCGGGCAGTATGCAGGTCATCCGGTATGCATTCGAAATGGCCCGTCAGAAAAAAGCCCGCCGGATTACCTGCGGACACAAGGCCAATATTATGAAGATCACGGACGGACTCTTCCTCGAATGTTTTTATGAAGTAGCCAAAGAATATCCCGATCTGAAATCCGATGACATCATCGTGGATGATCTTTGTATGAAACTCGTAACCCGTCCTGATAATTTTGATGTGGTGGTGCTGACCAATTTACAGGGTGATATCGTTTCTGATCTCTGCGCCGGACTGGTAGGCGGACTTGGCTTTGCCCCCTCCGCTAATATCGGTGATCATATTGCCATTTTTGAAGCGGTACATGGTACGGCCCCGGATATCGCCGGGAAAAACATCGCCAATCCCACCGCCCTCCTGCTGAGTGGTTTGGCTATGCTTCGTCACGTCGGACTTACAGAAAATGCGGCAATCATTGAAAATGCACTTTTATATACGCTCGAGAATGGTATCCATACAGGTGATTTCGGGGATAAGAGTATTCCATCCGTCAATACCACTCAGTTTGCCGATGCGATTATTGGCAATTTTGGCAAAACACCAGAGGTAGGCGGACGTGAGATCATCCCGAATGAACCCGGCACCCCCACCCCGCTCAAACTGGAAATCAACTCGATGATGATTTCCAAGGAAGCAGAAGACGAAGTAATCTCCGGGGTCGACTTATTTATTGAAAGCAGCCAGCAACCCCTTGAAATAGCCGAAAAATGCAAACGCCACGCCGGTGTCAAATTCGACCTGGTCAGTATCAGCAACCGGGGCACCCAGGTATGGCCTACCGGTTCCGTATACACGAACCTGGTGAACCAATACAATGTCCGCTTTGAAAGTATCGACAATGAACCGTTGAATCAGCAGGATGTCATCGGCCTCTATGTAAGTATGAGTGGCAACTTCAAAATCTGTTCTTTTGAATTGCTCAACAGCTGGGGAGATAAGAAGGCGTATTCGCTGGCACAGGGACAGTAGCTGGTGATCTTAGGAGGTTTTACTGGGGTACGGAGTATTTGTTGATTTAGAAATTTACAAGTCGGAAGTCGGGAGTTAGTAGTCGGGAGTCAATACACCTGCTAAGGAAGTTAAGTCTATAAAAACAGCTGTTACTCGTTTTACGATATCTGATATCAACTTTACGTGAATCTGTCAACCCACTCTTAAAAATAACTTCCGGGAGAACAGCGCTAATCCTTAAAGCCCGCTTTCCGGTGCTGGCCGTCGCAGAAAGGTTTATTGGCGGATTGTCCGCAGCGACAGAGGGCTACGGTTCCTTCACGTGTTTCTTCACGCCCGTCGTGGTGAATGATCGTACAGGATGTTTTTATGAGGTAGGGGCCATTGGGAGCAACTTCAACCTTTAATGTTTCCGGTACCGAATCAGTCTCTACTGAACCACCTGTTTCTTCCACCATATCATTCAGCTTATAACTGAGTGCTCCGCTTGGACATTTTTTTATCTGTTCGATGATCTGCTCCGTAGTGGCACCCTCCATTTTGATCCAGGGCCTCTCCCTGGGATTGAACACTTCAATGAGTCCCTGCCAGCACAATTTGGAATGAATACAACTACCCGGTTTCCAGGTAACGGTAATGTCTTTGTTGCTATACGTCATTGTTTCTTTCGACATGTCAGATGGATAATTTGAAAAAAATACGGATCTGCAATTTATAAAAACATCCGCCAACTAAACCGTCTTAGAAAGGGCTGTTGACTCCTGACTCCCGACTCCCGACTCCTGACTCCCGACTCCCGACTCCTGACTCCTGACTCCTGACTCCCGACTCCCGACTCCTGACTCCTGACTCCCGACTCCCGACTCCCGACTTCTCCCTCATCCGCCTGCTTTCTTCGTCTGCCCATACCCATTCTTCATCAGCCACTGTAACACTTTATCCCGTTGATCTCCCTGCACAATGGCTTCGCCATCCTTAACGGAACCACCGGTACCACAGAAGGATTTTAATTTTTTACCCAGGTCTTCCAGGTCTTCCTGTGTACCTGAAAAACCGGTGATCACGGTGGCCGCTTTACCACCGCGCTGTTTGGTCTCCAGCCAGATGCGTAATTTTTGCTGTGCTGGTGGAAGTGTTACCTGGTCCTGTTTACCTCCTTCAAAGGAAAAGTTCGGATCGGTGCTGTATACAAATCCACGGGTATCGGGTTTATTTTTCTTGCTCATGCAATAAACAAATTAGGCGTAGTGGTGAATTAGGGTAATGGTACCGCTTTCAGACTCAGGTCCAGGCTCTTTGCCTGGTGGATCAGGGCCCCCACACTCACGTAGTCGACCCCGGTTTTCGCATATTCTTCAATGTTATCCAGGTTGATGCCGCCGCTGGCTTCGGTTTCAAAGTCGGTTCCGGTAAATTGAAGGGCTTCCGCAATCTGCCCGGGGTTGAAATTATCGAGCATGATCCGGAATACTTTTCCCTTTGCCATGGCCACTACTCTTTTTACTTCGTCCAGGTTCCGGGTCTCAACCTCTATTTTTAATCCCGGCTTTTTATCCAACACATATGCCGCTGCGCGTTCAATCGCCTGTTCAATACTGCCGCAATAATCAATATGATTATCCTTCAGCATGATCATATCATAGAGCCCAAACCGGTGATTTACACCGCCCCCGATCCGTACCGCTTCTTTCTCCAGTAAGCGAAAGTTGGGGGTGGTCTTACGGGTATCCAGCAGTTTTGTTTTATAGCCTTTTAGCTTATCCGTATAAACTTTAGTCAGCGTGGCAATTCCGCTCATCCGCTGCATACAGTTTAATACCAGTCGCTCACATTGCAGGATGGTATGCACGGAAGCTTCCACTTCAAAGGCCTTCTCTCCGTACTTCATTTCCTCCCCGTCATGCTTAAAAGCCGTAAATACTGAGACGGGTTCTTTGTAAGCAAAAATCTTCCGGGCTACATCCATTCCGGCCAGCACCCCGTCCTGCTTAATTTTTAATACCGCTTTGCCCCGGGCATCAGCCGGTATGCAGGATAAAGCCGAATGATCCCCGTCGCCCACATCTTCCCGCAGGGCTTCCTCCACGAGGTGATTTAATTTTTCATCAAAACTCATGGGGCAAATTTAATGGATCGGCTTGTAGGGGCATAAAAAAACCCGCGAGGCGGGGATAAGAAGAAAAAAAATGCCCTTCGGGCGACAAAGAGTTCAAAAGAGAAAAAGAGAGGAAGGAGGGCATGCTATCAGAAACGACCTTACACGTTAAAATCCTTCTATTTAATGTAACTTTTAAACTTTTCGGCTATTCCCCAATTGGCACATTGGCTAATTGGCATATTGACAAATTGTATTAATCAATCGACTGAAACCGTATTTCCTTCACCACATCCTTGCCGTTCTTAGCACGCATAAAAATATTGGTTCTGAAATTACCGGAACCGGTTTGCAGGGTACCTATGGCGAAATTTCCACTGGGTGAATTGCCTTTGTGTTTAAGTTCAAACCCTTTCACCCCATTATTGGAAAAAAAATCTTTTATAATAACCTGGGCCTGGGCCTTGCTGTAACTGTCGCTTTTCTCGGGCAGGGTCAGCTCCACATTATCATCCAGGTAGCGCGCCAGTTCGGCGGCATTTCCTGACTTCAGGGCCCCAATCACTTCATCAATACCTTGTTGGGTCTTGAAGGAAGACAACAACAGGAGCGCTGAAAGAAGTAAGCTTGTGTAAATCTGTTTCATATTAAATCGATGTTGGTTATCACAGGGTATTTATCTAAAAACATGCCATGTTATAAGGCAACGATTTCACCGGTACTAAAATACTACAAATCAGGTGCTTTTACCAAATCAGGGTGGATAATAGCTGAATTGATGTAGTTTTACAGGGTACGGATGGGAAATCTTCCCTGATTTTTATTGTGATAACCCCTTGAATAATTGAGTCAAATGTCATCAAAAAAAGTAATCCTGGTCATTATGGACGGTTGGGGACTGGGAAAAGTTGCATCCGCCGACGCGATCCAACACGCCAAAACACCGTTTACCAACAGTTTATATCACCAATTTCCCCATACCACGCTGATTACCTGTGGTGAGGACGTAGGGCTGCCCGAAGGGCAAATGGGGAACTCTGAAGTAGGTCACCTGAACCTCGGCGCCGGTCGGATCGTGTACCAGGAATTGCAGCGGATCAATGTGGCAGTCAGAGATGGTTCCTTTTCACAGAATGAAACCCTGTTGAAATCTATCCGCTTTGCTAAAGCCAACAATAAACCCCTGCACCTGCTGGGTCTCGTGAGTAATGGAGGCGTACACTCGCATATTAATCATGTTAAAGCGCTGGTGGATGTGTGTAAATCCGAAGGACTGGAAAAAGTATTCATTCATGCATTTACTGACGGCCGCGATTGTGATCCGAAAAGCGGGCTGGCCTTTATCATCGAGTTGCAGCAGCACCTCAATGGAAGTGTGGGAAAAATTGCGAGTGTAAGCGGTCGCTACTATGCGATGGACCGGGATAAACGCTGGGAAAGGGTAAAGCTGGCTTATGACGCCCTGGTAAAAGGAGAAGGAGCCAAAGCCACCGATGCAGTAGCCGCTGTTGAAAATGCCTATGCCGCGAATATTACGGATGAATTCATCAAACCCACCGTCATTGTGGATGAAGCACAGCAACCCCTGGCCACCATACAGGAAGGAGATGTGGCGATCTGCTTCAATTTCCGCACCGACCGTTGCCGTGAAATCACCCAGGTGCTGACCCAGCTGGATCTGCCGGAGTTTGATATGCATAAACTGTCGCTGCACTATACCACCATGACAGAATATGATAAAACCTACAAAGAGGTTCATGTCGTTTTTGAAAATGACAACCTGAATAATACACTGGGAGAAATTCTGGAACAGAACGGAAAAAAACAGATCCGCATTGCCGAAACAGAAAAATACCCGCACGTCAGTTTCTTCTTCAGTGGTGGCCGTGAAAAACCGTTTGAGGGTGAAAAAAGGATTATGGTTCAGTCACCGAAGGTTGCGACATATGACCTGCAACCTGAAATGAGTGCGCATGAGATCACCGATGCAATCGTGAACGAAATTAATATCCAGTCGGCTGATTTTATCTGCCTGAACTTTGCCAATGCGGACATGGTGGGACATACCGGTATCTGGGAAGCGGCAATCAAGGCCGTTGAAACGGTGGATCATTGTGTGGAAAGGGTGGTAACCGCCGGACTGGCCAATGGGTATACGATCTTCCTGACGGCCGATCATGGCAACTCTGATTTTATGATCAATGAAGACGGCAGTCCGAATACGGCCCATACCCTGAACCCGGTCCCCTTCTTTATTATCGATAAAGAATGGAAAGGCAAAGTGAAACCGGGTAAGCTTGGCGACCTCGCCCCTACGATATTAACGATGATGCAATTGCCCATCCCGAAAGAAATGACGGGAGAGGTACTTATAGACTAACCTCAAAAACACCACGTATGTTCAAGAAAATCATGCTTGTTTTACTGGCCGCACTGGTTGTCATCCAGTTTATTCATCCGAAAAAAAATACCAGTGAGGGCCCGCAGCCCAACTATATCGGGAATAACTATGCGGTGCCCACGGATGTTAAATCCATCCTGGTTAAAGCCTGCAATGATTGTCACAGTAACAACACCCGCTACCCCTGGTATGCAAAAATCCAGCCGGTGGACTGGTGGCTGAATACGCACGTATTGGATGGAAAAAAAGAAATCAACTTTGATGAATTCAGTAACCGGGCACCCCGTTATCAATATCGTAAGATGGAAGAAGTAATTGAAATGGTGAAAGAAAGGGAGATGCCCCTGAAGTCCTATACCTGGACCCATAAAGATGCCAGGCTGACTTCTATTGAAAGAGAAAAAATGACCGGCTGGGCACAATCCGTTATGGATGCCATGAAAGTGAAATACCCGGTTGACAGCCTGATAAGGCCAAAGCGATAATCCGTTTTTGCACATGCGAAGAAACAGAAACCGACCACTCATAAGCCTCCTGCTGTTGCTGCCGGTATTGATTCCGCTGTTGTTTATCGTCATGAATGACCTGAACAAATGGCAGATCAAATACCAGGGCCGTGAACGTGCGAAATCATCGGCATCTCTGGTTCAACTGCGCATGCATGAAAGTAAAGTACAATGGATGGACAAACATGAGATTTTTGTGAACGGCCGCATGTTTGATATTACAAAATCAGAATTAAATAACGGCTGGTACCATTTTACCGGCCATTATGATGACCCTGAAACCAAATTGCTGAGAAAACAACAAAAGGCACAGCAACAGAAAGACGGTCAGCAAACACTTTTACAGGTATTTAAATCTTTGCAACAACTTTATTGCGAATCGCAGGAACCCGGATTTCTGCCGGCTACTGCTTCGCTATTTCAACCGTACATACCCAATGACCGGCTACCCGCCGCCAGCCTGGAGGTAAGTACTCCTCCCCCGCAGATCAGCCATCTAACTACTCTTTAATCGCATTTTTTTTACGTAAACTGATCTTTATGAGAAGAGCGTTACTGCTTTGCGTATACCTGTATGCGTGCATACCGGTATTTGCGCAATCAGATACCCTAAATGAAAAAACCATGGATGAAGCCGTGGTTTCGGTTAATAAATGGGAACAGAAGCTGAACGAGGTTCCCAATAAAATTATCAAAGTCAGCAAATATGATATCCTGAGAAACAATCCGCAAACATCGGCCGACCTGCTCGGTCAGAGCGGCACTGTGTTTATTCAGAAAAGCCAGTTAGGTGGTGGCAGCCCGATGATCCGGGGATTTGCTACAAACCGGGTATTACTGGTCGTTGATGGCGTTCGGATGAACAACGCCATTTACCGGAGTGGCAACCTGCAAAATATAATCAGTATAGATCCATTGAGTACAGAAGCGGCCGAAGTGATATTCGGTCCGGGTTCCCTGATATATGGCAGTGATGCTATTGGCGGTGTTATGGATTTCCATACCCTGGAGCCCCGTTTTTCAAAAACAGATAAAATGCAGGCCAAAGGGGCTGTGCTGGGCAGATACTCTTCGGCCAACCTGGAAAAAACCGGTCATGCCGACCTGAATCTCGGCTGGAAAAAATGGTCCCTCCTTACTTCCGTTTCATACAGTCGTTTTGATGACCTGAAAATGGGAAAAAACGGCGGTCAGGACAGTTACCTGCGCCCGGAATATGTGAAACGCATTAATAACAAGGATAGTATTGTAAAAAACAGTGATCCCCGTATTCAACGCTTCAGCGGGTATGATCAACTTAATTTTTTACAAAAAATTCGTTTCAAACCGGGTCAGTACTGGGATCTGCTGTACAGCTTTACCCATGCCAAAACAGGGAATGCTCCCCGTTATGACCGGCTGATTCAGTACCGCAACGGGGCCCTGCGTTTTGCAGAATGGTATTATGGTCCAATGATCTGGGATATGCATACCCTGAATGTATTGCATACGAAAAAGACCGTATGGTATGATGATGTCCGGCTGACGGTAGCCTATCAGGATTATGAAGAAAGCCGGATTGACCGTACCCGTGCAAATAATAACCGGAATAAGCAGACGGAATTGGTTGATGCGATCAGTGTCAACCTTGATGCCAATAAATCACTTGTAAAAGGCCAACTTTTTTATGGTCTGGAATACGTGCATAATAAAGTGGGCTCGCTGGGCGAAAGAACCAATATCAGCACCGGGGTGGTCAGCCCCATGGTCAGCCGTTACCCCAATAACAGCACCTGGAGTACTACAGGCATTTACGGCAGCTATAAAATCAATCTGAACCCGAAACTGACCCTGACCACCGGACTTCGTTTGTGTTATAATACACTCGATGCCACATTTGATACCACTTTTATCAAGTTCCCGTATAAGCAAGCTGAACTCCGGGATGGTGCACTGACCGGCAATGCCGGCCTTGTATTCCGTCCGGCTGAGGGATGGCAGCTCAATGGTAATATCTCTACCGGATACCGGATGCCAAATGTGGACGATATTGGCAAATTGTTTGAAAGTGTTCCGGGAAATGTTACCATACCCAATCCGGAGCTGACACCGGAATATGCCTGGAACTTTGAAGCAGGCATTATCCGGAATAGTCCTGGAAAATACCTTTTTGAAATTACCGGATTTCATACCCTGCTCACCAATGCAATTGTAAGACGCCCCACCACATTCAACGGACAGGACAGTATCCTGTTCAACAATGTACTGAGCCGTGTGGAAGCATTACAAAATGTGGCCAGGGCTACGGTTAACGGTATACAGCTCAGCGCGGAAGTTTTTTTTACAAAATCTTTCTCCTTTGTATCACATGCTAACTGGATCAGCGGCAAAGAAACGGATGACGTAAAAAATGAACAGGTACCCCTGCGTCATGCTCCGCCATTCTATGGCAGCACCGCTTTCCGTTTACGGACAAAAAAAATAACTGCTGAACTGAACTGTCAGTATAACAGCCAGATCAGCAATGCCGATCTGGCCCCGAGTGAAAAGGCGAAGACAGATATTTATGCAAAAGATGCATCCGGGAAACCGTATGCTCCGGGTTGGTATACCTTGAATCTGAAAGCTTCGTACCAGTTAATACAACAGTTGATGCTCACTGCCGGTTGGGAAAATATGAGCAATCAACGCTACAGACCTTACTCATCAGGAATTGTGGCAGCTGGGAGTAATTTTATCCTCTCTGTCAGGGCGTCGTTGTAATTATTCAAAGGCGCAGGGACAAATCCTGCGCCTTCATTCAAATCAACAGGTATGAAACTGAAAGCTTCACATACTGATCCGCACAACAAAAGAGTACACCAGGCAGAGCGGCTACGGCTTTACAGGAAGATACACCGGACCACAGGTATGCTATTGTTTGTTTTCTTCTTTATTATGTCAATAACCGGCTTGTTACTTGGATGGAAAAAAAACAGCGGAGGATATCTATTGCCAGATACCTATAAAGGCAGCTCAACAAACCTGTCCGAATGGCTCACTTTAGATAGTCTATATTTATCTGCCTGCCTGTACATGCATGATTCAGTTTCCCCTGCTTCTTCAACCGAACTCGAAAGAATTGATATACGGAAAGACAAAGGTGTCGTCAAATTTGTTTTCAACGGACAATTCCTGGGATTACAAATGGATGGGGCAACCGGGAAACTCCTTCATATCGACAAAAGGAGATCTGACTTTATTGAAAAAGTACATGACGGATCCATCCTTGATTATTATTCCGGAACAAGCGGGGATTTTTTCAAACTGGTGTATACGTCCGTTATGGGATCTGCCTTGTTTGTTTTTACATTTACTGGTTTCTGGCTCTGGTATGGCCCAGGTGCTATCCGGCGAAGCAGGAAAACTCAAAAATGAGTTCCGCATGTCCGCTGATTCTTATTATGTAAGAAATATTCAATTTCATATTTTTTCTTTAAAAGGGTGGTTGTCAACACAATCACCCTTTTTTTTAATTGTTAAACACTTAAAAATTTTTAAACGGATGCAGCAACCCTTTCAAAAAAATGTCTAATTTACAGGCAACCAAAGGGTAGTTATGACCGAGGAAGCCATTTTAAAAGGTTGTTTGAAAAATGAGGCATCAGCCCAGCGTGAACTGTACAACCGGTATAGTTCAAAAATGCTGGCAGTATGTTATCGTTTTGCACAGAACCGGGAAGATGCGGAAGATATGCTCCAGGAAGGTTTCATTAAGGTCTTTTTACAGATGCACACTTTTGAAAACCGGGGAGCATTTGAGGGTTGGATCCGGAGGATAATGGTACATACCTGTATTAATATCCTGAAGAAGAATAAGAAGTTCAATGAAAGCGTGGACATTATCCATGCAACGGGTGTTCAGGTCAGGGAAGAGTCGGTTCCAGCCATTATCCAGGCCAAACAGGTGGTGGAATGTATCCGGTTGTTGCCGATTGGTTACCGGACGGTACTGAATCTCTACGCCGTGGAAGGGTATAGTCACCGGGAAATTTCAAACATGCTGGATATTGAAGAAAGTACCAGCCGCAGTCAGTATACCCGGGCCAAAGCCATGCTGGAAGATATTTTAGTAAGAAAAAGAATATTGCACAGACCAAAACAGGAGTTCAACTGGCTGGCCGCCGTAAGCCGCCGCTGATGATAAACGTACCCTTAATTGCTGACTGGTTATGGAGAGTAATTTCAATAATAACGATTTCGAGCGGTTTCTGAAGCAAAATGCTGACCAGTACCGGATGTTTCCTTCTGAAAATGTGTGGGATGGCATTCATAACACACTGCATACCCGTCGCCGCTGGCATGGACTCTGGCTCGCTTTACTTTTACTCACTACCGGTACCGTTACCTGGATTATGCTGACCACTACTTCCGGTAATAAAAAAGAACAAATAATCGCGGCTCGTAAACCCGAAGCGAAAAAAGAAACAGCAACACTACCTCCTTCCGAGCTGGTCACCACACCTAAAGCCAATCGCATCAGCAAACCACCGATTGCCTCACCCGGCAATCAGGAAAAAAATATCTTCCTGGCCACTGAAGTTTTGGAAAGCCCTGAATCAACTGCAGATATTACAGGCGTGGATAAGGCCAGCACTGTAGCCCTTGCCCCTGTCAGTACCAGCCTTGGAAATATAAGTGCCAGCTTCCCGGCTGCACCGGTCAATCCGGCCAGGAATCCATCCGCCATCGTTACCCGGACAGCCCCGCGGCAACCCGAAAACCTGAATGAAGCACCTGCAGTGGTTGTGGCAGCAAAACCCGTTATTCCGTCTATCGCTGACGACCTGATTACTGATCCGGCAGCAATTTCCGGGATGAATGAAAAACAAACGGAAACTGCACCTGAATTAAACAGTGAAGATCAGGTTTATCCCCTGACCATCGAAAGTGTGATCAATTCATATAGTGTGGCCCGTAAGACACGGAAAGCCAAATGGCAGCTATACATAACGCCAACGGTTACGTACCGTAAGCTCAACGAAAACAAACAATTTATCAATTCAGCCCGTTCGAATATGAGTCCAACTGCGCTCACCTATTCCCCGGACCTGAATAACCTGGTCACCCATCGCCCCGATCTGGGCCTCCAACTGGGTGTGTCCATGGCCTATCCCCTGACTAAAAAATTATCCCTGCTCACCGGCCTCCAGTTCAATATCAGCAAGTATGATATCTGGGCCTACAACTATCCGAGTGAAATCGCTACGGTGGCCCTGAGTAATGATTATGGCGGAACCAGCACAGTTTCCACGGTTACCAACTACCGGATCGTCGGGGTGAACAGAGCCAATAAAGCCAACTGGCTGCGGAACTTCTACTATTCGGTTTCTGTTCCGGTAGGTCTCGAATACAAAGCTTTTAAAACAAGAAGAGCCTTTGTGGGTGTGGCCGCCACATTACAACCCACTTATGTACTGGGTAACCGGGCTTACGTAATCTCTACCGATTACAAAAACTATATGGAAGTACCGTCCCTCACCCGCAAATGGAATGTCAATGCCGGATTTGAAACCTTTGCCGGTTTCAATGTAGGGAAAACCGCCTGGCGGATCGGACCACAGGTCCGCTACCAGACCATGTCCAGCTTCAAAAAAGAATACCCGGTACAGGAACACCTGTTTGACTATGGATTCAAACTGGGCATCATGCTCAACCGTTAATAAAATGCTGAAAACTGCTTACTATGGAAAACCCGCCTTCAACTGGCGGGTTTTCCATGTCAGGTCGTGCAGTTAATGTGGTTTCAATTAATTTAGCAGCATGAAAAAAATGTTCCTTGCCGGGCTTCCCTTGCTGACCCTCTTCCTGTTTTCCTGTAAGGAGAAAAAAAAAGCGGAGAGCAAGGGATTTATCTCCGTGGTTTCGCTGATTGAAAAACAGGTGGCCCATGTGGATACCTCCCTGTATTCTATTGTTCAGGTGGTTTCCAAAGACAGCTTGCACCAGGATACCACTTATATCCCCCGTGAAAAATTCAGGGAAACCGCCCGTGAATTCCTGGAGCTACCGGACCTGACAGACCCTGAAGTCGCGGCCCGCTTTAAAGAAGACAAAATGTACGATACCCTCTACCGCCGGGTGATCATTACTTATACCCCCCTTGATGTCAAAAAAGAGGAATTCAAGAAAATTGAATTGCTGATCAGCCAGGAACTAAAGGAAGATGGCAGTAATAAAGTCACTAACATTATCGCAGACCGGATCATCAATAATCGGGACGGATTCCTGCAGAAAAAGATGCTCTGGCAAACCGACCGGAGCTTCCTGGTCGTCACCAGTACCCAGCAACCGGGCCAGCCGGAAATCACCAGTACTAATCGGGTAACCTGGAATGAAGAAAACATCCCATGACCGCGGCCGAATTTCATCTGATCGCCTCTACGATTCCGGTTCAGCCAGGGATCTATAAATACTTTGACAGCGAGGAACAACTCCTCTATGTGGGTAAGGCCAAACACCTGAGGAAACGGGTGAGTTCCTATTTTTCAAAAACCTTTACCACGTATAAAACGCATGAGCTGGTCCAGCGGATTGCCCGGATCGAGTTTACGATTGTCAATTCTGAACAGGATGCCTTCCTGTTGGAAAACTCCCTGATCAAACAATACCAGCCGCGGTTCAATATCAACCTGAAAGACGATAAGACCTATCCTTTTATTGTTATCAAAAACGAACCCTTCCCACGGGTTTTCCTGACCCGGCAGAAGAAAGACGATGGATCGGAATACCTGGGTCCCTATACTTCGGTGAAACGGGTAAGGGAACTCCTGGAGTTTATCAAACAAACCATCCAGCTGCGCAATTGCAACCTGAACCTGACTCCCGGAAATATTGAAAAAAAGAAATTCAAAGTCTGCCTGGAATATCACCTGGGTAACTGCAAAGGTCCCTGTGAAGGATTACAGACCCTGGCGGATTATGAAGAATATATCAGTCAGCTCCGCAACCTGCTCCGCGGCAACCTGGCCCCGGTGATCCGGCATTTCAAAGAGGAGATGAAGGCCCATGCCGCTGAACTGGCTTTTGAAAAAGCGGAACTCGTCCGGAAGAAAATTGACTACCTGGAAAATTACCAGTCACGCTCGGTGGTGGCCGGCCTGAAATCAGCTGATCTCGATGTTTTCTACCTGCTACAGGAAAAAGAGATTGCTTATGTCAACTACCTGATGGTGCGTAACGGCTCCATTATCCAGACCCAGACCAATAAAGTGGATACCCCGCTGGATGAAACACCCGAAGAAGTACTGGCTTTTTCAGTAGCTGCCTTACGGAGCACATTCAACAGTGATGCCCGCGAAATAGTCGTGCCCATCCCGATTGATTTTCCGCAGGAAGATATGATCGTCACTGTACCCCGGGGAGGAGATAAAAAGAAATTGCTGGAACTGGCCGAAAAGAATGCCCGTTACTTTATCGATGAATTGCAGGCGAAGGAACGGTTAAAACTGAATTCAAAAGAAGAAGCCGGCAAAGCGTTGCTGGAACAACTGCAGGAAGACCTGACCCTGAGTGATCTGCCCGTTCATATTGAGTGTTTCGATAACTCCAACTTCCAGGGCAGTTACCCGGTTTCGGCCATGGTCTGTTTCCGGAATGCGCAACCTTTTAAAAAAGACTACCGGCATTTTAATGTAAAAACGGTGGAAGGTATTAACGATTTTGCTACTATGAAAGAAGCTGTTTACAGACGTTATAAGCGGCTCTCTGAAGAGGGACAGGATTTTCCCCAGTTAGTTATCATCGACGGTGGCAAAGGCCAGCTAAGCGCCGCTAATGAAGCCATAACCGAACTGGAACTGGAAGGAAGAACCACCCTGGTTGGCCTTGCCAAGAATGAAGAGGAAATTTTCTTTACCGGCGATACCCAGTCGCTCAAACTGCCCTATAACAGTCCCACCTTAAAACTGCTCCGTCGCATCCGCGATGAGGTACACCGTTTTGGTATCACTTTCCACCGCGCCAAACGCAGTAAAGGCACATTCAAAAACGAACTCGAGGACATCCCCGGCATCGGAAAATCCACAGCCGAAAACCTGCTCAAAACTTTTCGTTCCGTAAAAAAAGTAAGCGAAGCTTCCCTGAAAGATCTGGCAAAGCAGGTGGGACAGGCAAAAGCAGTGATGATTATGGATTATTTTGAGAAGAAGAGGGAGAGTTGAGGGAGTCTTAAAGGAGAAAGAGGCTGAAAGTAGGATTTAGATGTTTAGGAACCTGAAAGAAGAAAGAGAATGAATGCAGCATTTAGTCGTTTGTTATAAATTTCACAGAACGGGCTGTTTCTAAACAACAAACGCCAAACCTCTTCTAAAACGTTTAGGAACCTTAAAGTAGAAAATGGTTTAAAGAAGAGTCTAGGGGTTTAGAAGTACTTTCTAAGAAGGGGCTGTTTCTAAACGACAAACACCAAACAACAAACTTCCTTAGGAGATGTATTGACTACGAACTACCGACTTCGAACTACCGACTTGTAAAGATGTAAATTGTGTAAGAAAATCAGGGGAGAAGAATGAGGACCTATATAAAAAAAAGTGGGGCCGGAATAGAAATTCAGCCCCGTTTTTAAAATCCAATATCCTATGAAAAACCATGACGAAGGTACCACTTTTTTTCAGGTTTCCTATAGGACTTTTACGATTTTGACAACTTTTTTTACTTAGTAATGAAGCTTTTACAACAATGAGCTTGACTTTTTGAAGAGATTTTATAGTCCACAGGATAAGTGTAGAATCAACACCTGAAGATAAGTACGAGGTACGAAGTACGAAGGGCATGACGTAAAACGAGTGGCAGCAGTTTAATTAGATTCAAGCTCCTCAGGAGAGGCTGTTGACTACTAACTACCGACTAGTTTTGACGGGCTGTTCCCTGACACCTGACACCCGACATCTGACAACTTCCGTCAGAACTGGCTGTTCCCAACACCTAACAGCTTACAACGAACACCAGCTTAAATACAAGATTTCTCGCTCGTTGCACTCCGTAGATAAACGAAGGAGTAGCGCTCGAAATAGCAGCAACAGTTCGTTGTTCAAATATATGCTATCAGCATTGGCTGTTGACCTGCCTTTGCCGGCAGGCAGGCTACTAACTACCGATTTATCCTCCGTAGCTTTAGCGAAGGAGGGCTACTAACTGGTTTTGACGGGCTGTTTCCTAACACCTAACAGCGAACAACGAACAACTGCTTAAATACAAGGTCCCTCCTCCGTCGGGATGACAAGCTTGGTAAAGGGTAAAAAAATAAATACAAGATTTCTCGCTACGCTCGAAATGCAGCATCAGTACGTTGTTTAAGTATATGCTCTCAGTATGGGCTGTTGGCTACTAACTACCGACTTCTAACTACCGACTAGTTTGGACTGGCTGTTTCCTGACATCTGACACCTGACATCCGACAACTGATTAAAAAAAAAGGCCATCCCGCAGGACAGCCTTTCTATTAAGTTCAGATTTCAATTAGTAGGACCAGAGATCCTGTTCGAAATTGAAGATTTTCTCTTTGATATTTTCTCCTTCCAGCAGGCGGAGGATCGGATCGTTGATATAGTTCCGGATCATTTTGTTGCTGGAGTTATCCAGGGTAGACTTCACGATATAGCTGCTGAACATGCGGCTTTCGAAAAGTTCTTCCCAGGTCATGCGGCTTTGGCCCATGTTTTTTGGATTGTACACTTCCGCTTTGGCCATCATCGGACGCAGATCGGGATAGTATACCCAGAACAGGGCGGATGTACCTCTTTCCTTTGTAGTACCTGGCATATATTCCGTTTTCAGCACCCCGATACCCAGGATTCGCACAAACATGCGGCTGGATTCGCGGTCAAATACCCACTCTTCTTTTAAACGGAGACGGGTCACTGATTTGGCATCAAAGCTGGCGCGTGAAACAGTCCATCCAACGATCTTGGAGATATCTTTTGTATCATATACCGGGAATGTATCCAGGCGGCCGGCGGTGATCTGCTGTACACTGGGCACATCCATCGGCAGGGTAAAGCGGTCATCACTGAACGCGGTTACTTCACCGTTCTGAACTGCTTTCAGCAACAGGTTTACAAACATCTGGCTGCCATTATCATCCACGGCTTCATACATGAATGTTTTATTCATTTTTTCGCGGAGGTCGAGCTCGCGCCATACTTTCTCAGCGTAAAGGGCATCATCCCAGCGAAGATGCTCATACGGGAGCGGGGTACGCTGATTCAGATTGCTCTTATCAAACGCGTTATCGTTCCGCAGAGATTTCTTCGGCGTCAGATCATTACTGGTGGTGTCATAGGTCATAGGCAGGCCAGCCAGCGGGTCGTAACCGGAGGGAGGCTGCGTATTGTTGTTCTGCTGCTGCTCGGTGCCGGCAGGAGGCGTTTGAGCGGCATTCTCCGCTTTCTTCTTTTTAGACACCCGTTGAGCATCCGCAGGCGTCAACAAAAAGGCCGACAGCACCAGGCAGAAACCAAACTTTACAAATTTCATATTCATGTCACACATTATTTAATATAATAAACGAGTGAAGGGGCTTTTGTAGTACGTCCATCGGGACCTTTTACGCGAATATCATCGATAGTCACCATCCGGTCGGCCTTAACGTGCTGGTTTATAGCCGCTCTGATCGGGGCAAAGGAATTACCCTGAACCGGTTGAGAGAAAATATCATCATCTGTATCGCAGGTAAAAGTGAAACTTACCACGTCATAGCTCAGTTCAAAGGGGAAATCCTTGATACCGGCTCCCACACCACCCTGTGCCTTAAAGGCACCGGCCTGGTAGGGTTCGCCAGAAGGTTTACCACCCACATAAGCCTGGGCCAGGGGTATGGTACGTACACGGAACTGGCTTGCTCCGGCTACTTTCCCATCTACAGTTACAGTGATTTTACAATCATCAGTAATGTTGTTAACCCGGGCGATGTATTTCCCATTACCTACACGGGTAAGACTTCCGCCGGCGGTAATAGAAGTCTGGATTTTATCATCACCACCACCACTGGCAGCAATGGTTACCGGGTTATCAACCCCGATATATAGTACGTTCATTTTATCCAGGGCAATGGAGGCGTTGGCAGATCCAACCGTATACTCCACTTTTACTTCTTTTACTTCATCTTTACCAGTAGTCTGGTTAAAGAAGCTGATACGAACGGGGATACTGTGTGCACCCACACCACCCGCATCGGTTTTGTAAAGGGCAAACCCTTCTTCACCAATCGGTACAGTTGTACCGCCAATAGTGATAGTGGGCTTGGACGTTTTACTGAAGGCCCCGATACCGGCTTTTACTTCCAGTTGTTGTCCGGGCATCAGGTAATTGGAGTTCTGACCTACGATAGCTGCGTAAGAGTCAAATACCACTTTTACCTCGCCCACTTTCTGGTGACAGAAAGACACGACTTTATTTTCCGCACCTTTGATGTCGTTCTGGAACTTACTCAGGATGGTCAGACCGGCAACGGTCGGTACCATGTTAAAGTAAGCCAGGTCCCAGGCCTTGGATTTACCATCCTGGCCGGGAGGATTGGAAAGGTCAATATTGAGTGACTTCTTAAAGGCACTGTCGATTTCAGGATCGATACCCAGGATATCTTTCTGGAACTGCTCGAGTTTTTGCTTGAGCTTGTCTCCTTCTTTACCTTGTACAAACATTTTTGTAACGATGTCCAGGTTATCTTCTTTAAAAGTAACCGTAGGATCGCCGGGTTTACCACCCGCTTTGGTGATGATATCATTCTTAAGGCCATCGATATATTTAAAAATTGCATCCGCTGTGGCAGTTACTTTCTGTGCTTTCTGGAACCAGGGAGTAGCTCTTTCCGTGGTTACCGGATCGTTCGACTTGTCCTCCAGGGATTTCATAATGATCGCGGTGGATTGGGTCACCGTGGCATTACTGTTCTCCAGGCTTCGTCTAACAGTCCGGAAGGCATTCAGGATCTCAGATGATACATTCAGTGCCAGCAGTGCGGTAAGCACCAGGTACATGATGTTGATCATCTTCTGCCGGGGCTCTTTAGGTAGAGACATGACTATTTAGGTTTAATAGGATTAGAAATGATGACTTTTAATATCCGGCCGGTATTCACGGTTCAGGTGGTCCGGCTCAGACAGTTTGTTTTAGCTGCGACCCTGCATTGCAGTAAGCATGTTACCGTAAATGTTGTTCAGACGACCCAGGTTAGTAGCTAAGTGACCAATCTGATCCTGTACCTTTTTGGCATCTTCGGCACTGTTCAGCATCGCATTGGATGTTTCAGACAGTTTACCGTAGAACGAGTTAAGCGCTTTCAGGTGATTATTACTTTCCTGTAACTCCAGTTCGTAGATCGTGTTCAGGGAAGACAGGTTCTTCGTCAGTACCTGGATCTGCTCGTGGAATACTTTAGCACCTTCAGTAGCGGTATTGAACGCACCAACTGAGGAAGCAGCGGTGGTATAAGCGTCTTTTACTTTTTCCAGCTGGCCGGTTACTTCACGGGTTTTGTTGGTGAAGTCAGCGGTTGCGTTGATGGTATCGCCGATAGTGGTCAGACCGGAAACGGTGGTATTCAGTTGTTTGAAACCATCGCCCAGGCGTTTCATGGTATCAGGAGAAATATCGGATTCAGCCAGCATTTTATCCATAGCACCCAGCGCTGCACGGCTTTTTGTACCGGCTACAGAAAACTGCTCTTCGTCATGAGAAGCGTCTTTAACTGCCGGATAAACGGCATATAATATACCATAGATAGAGAAGATGATTGCCTCGGTGGTCAGACCGATCCAAAGCCAGGTATCGGCATCGCCTGCGTGTGTGATTTTCCGGAGGGCTCCCCAGATAACTAATGCTGCACCGAATGATACGCCTACGTCTACCCATTTACTAACCTTAGATGGAATTGCTGCTGCCATAATTGGATTTTTTAAAAAGTGGTTTTAATGATATTATTTTACTGAACAGAGAAAGTGAGAGGACAGGTTCGTTTAACTGTCCTCTCAATATTGTTGGATTGTTATTTCGATATTAATCAGCGACGGCCTTTCTGCGGAGCGGCGGGAAGATCGATCACACAACGGAACCCGATGTATGATTTGGTGGAATCCTGGTACTCATAAGTACTGGTACCTGTCTGCAGGTAGTATCCCACATCTTTCCAGCTGCCACCACGGATGATTTTACGCTTCATCAGGGGAGGATCATCATCTTTTGCATTCCAGCGAACATCAGGGTTCATATCATGCTGGAAATTGTTGCGGCCTTCATAATAGATAGAAGAAGTCCACTCGGCCACATTACCTGACATACAGTACAGACCATAATCATTCGGCCAGTATCCATCTGCCCGTACGGTATAGAAACCACCGTCTTCCGGATAATTACCACGACCAGGTTTGAAGTTGGCCATCAGGCATCCTTTCTTGTTACGCAGGTAATAGTTACCCCAGGGGAACATCGATTGTGAGCGACCGCCACGGGCTGCATATTCCCACTGCGCTTCGGTAGGCAGGCGGAAATCTGATTCCTGTGTTCTCTTCTTGGAATCCAGGAACGCATTCAGGAAATGGGTTCTCCATTCGCAGAAAGCGGTGGCCTGCTTCCAGTTCACACCAACTACCGGATAGTTACCGAAAGCGGGGTGAGAGAAATATCTTTTGGTCATCGGCTCATTATAAGAGTAGGAGAAGTCACGGATCCAGCACAGGGTGTCAGGATAAATCGCCACATCTTTCTTTACAATAAAAGTAGAACGGGATTTACCGGCATTTTCCCGGCGGGCTGCTTCTTTCAGATCGAAGGTCTCAGAATGAAACACGATTTTGGAAGGATCAATTTCTTTTTTACCGAATACACGGTCATCCGGAGGAAGGATGATATCGGTGCTGCTGAGCTGCTCCATGACCTTGGGATCACCCCATTTCATGGTCTTCATTTTTGCCCAGTCAACATTCTCGTTGCCGTCTGACCCTGTTTTTACATACCCCATCTTACGGGCTACTACAGAATCACGTACCCAGTTTACAAACTGGCGGTATTCGTTGTTGGTGATTTCGGTGGCATCCATCCAGAAGCCACTGATCGATACGGAACGGTTCCGTGCACTGAATGCATACGCAGGATCCTCATCACTGGGACCCATATGGAATGTACCCTGCGGCACATACACCATGCCTGGAGGCTTGGGAAGTGTATACTTACCACCGGGGGCTACTCCGTGCACCTGACCGTCATTGGGCAGGGCGCCGCCTTTGTTTTTCTTACCACCCAGGATTCCACAACTGGATACAAGAGTCATGCACGCGGTTGCATACAGGGCATAATAAAGGTTTCTCATTTTCATACACTTAAAGGGTATTGGGCAAATATAATGTTTAGAACTGTTCTCCGGCACAAGGTTATAATTTATTTTTAGAAATCAAACCGTAAAAATCACGGTAACTTTTCTAACGGCCATGAAGCTTATTTTATTGTATTAACTAAAATTTATTTACTGTTTTTTGTCCCTGTTTATCAGTGAGATAAGGCTATCTGCGGAAAATACGGGCGCTTGGCAGGTGTTATTACGGCAGAGGTATATGGAAGGTTTACCCTCCCCTTTTCTGCCCTCGAGTAATGGGATATCCAACTTCTTTATCCCGGTTGTCAGCACTACTTTATTCGGCACATATCTACCCAGCAAATCGGCCATCAGGACTTCCGGGTTGTCCCCGGTCAGCACAATTTCGTTGGTTCCTTCCACCACTTCCTGTACCCCCATCGCCCATACCCCAAAAGAAACCGGGTAACGGGTAATAGCATTTCCCAGCATGCGGTACATATCCAGACTTCGCTCTTTCCACTCTTTCATATCAAATATTACAGACATGTGATATAAACAAATGGCCATCACAGCATTCCCTGAAGGTAAAGCGCCGTCATACACTTCTTTTTTTCGTACAATTACATCTTCCTGATCATCAGGCGTATAGAAAAAATAAGGGGTTCCGGGTTCCTGGTATTTTTCAATAATCAGCCGTACCAATTCGCGGGACCTTTCCAGCCAATTCAGATCTCCGGTTACCTGCTGCAACTGTAACATAGCCTGGAGTAAGAAGGCCAGATCGTCCAGAAATGCCGGATATCGCGCCTGACCATTTTTCCAGGTATGGCGGTACTGGCCTGTTTCGTCTCTGAAAGCCGACAGTAAAAAGTCCATATTACGCAGCGCCTGATCCCGGTACTTTTCATTTCCTGTAGCTTCATAGGCCTTGCAATAAGCCGTATTCATCAACGCATTCCAGCCCAGCAGCACTTTATCGTCCAGGAGGGGACGAATCCGGTTTGCCCTTATTTCCATCAACCTTTTACGCCCCCTTGCCAGGAGTTCCGAAAGCGCCGCCTCCTCCATTTTCAACGATTGCGCCACTTCGGCCATGGGCTTCCGGATCCAGAGAATATTGGTATGCTCCCAGTTGCCAGCCTCAGACACATCATAATAGGCGCAAAAAGCGGCCGCCTCCTCTCCCAATTCCGACTCCAGTTCCTGGCGGCTCCAGGTATAAAACTTTCCCTCAACGCCCTCACTGTCGGCATCCAGGGCTGAATAAAAGCCCCCTCCCGGATGCATCATCTCCCGTTCTATAAAGGCCAGGGTCTCGTCGATCACTTCCCGGTAACGGGGTTTATGCGTCAGTTGATACGCTTCACTTAATACAGAAACAAGCAAGGCATTGTCATACAGCATTTTTTCAAAATGCGGGGCCAGCCATTCGGCATCTGTAGAATAACGGGCAAAACCTCCCCCTGCCTGGTCATAAATTCCACCATCAATCATTTTATCCAATGATAAAAGGGCCTGCTCCAGGGCAGCAGGTTCGCCGGTGAAGTAATGGTGACGTAATAAAAACTGAATGGAAAAGGTCTGGGGAAACTTGGGAGCCTTTCCAAAACCGCCCCACTGCCTGTCGGCCGTTTTCATATACTGAGTAAAACACTCCTGCAACTTTTCCGGATGAAACAATGTATCTGCCTCCTCCGGCATTTTTATACCAAAAGCATTGGCATTAAGCAGGTGCTCCGTCAGGTTCTCTGCCTGGGCATCAATCTCATGCCTTCGTTCCCGGAAAGCCTGTGCCACCCCATAAAGGGTTTCCGTCCAGGAAGGCCGGTTAAACGCTTTCTGTGGCGGAAAATATGTGCCTCCGTAAAAGGGTTTGGTATCGGGTGTTAAAAAAACATTCAGCGGCCAGCCCCCGCTTCCGGTCATAGCCTGCACCGCATCCATGTAAATATGGTCCAGGTCCGGACGTTCCTCCCGGTCAATTTTGATATTGACAAAATGGGTATTCATAATCTCTGCCGTGGCATCATTCTCAAAACTTTCCCGCTCCATCACATGGCACCAATGACAGGCCGCATAGCCAATACTGACCAGGATGGGCTTATTCTCTTTTTTAGCTTTCTCTAGTGCCTCTGGCCCCCAGGGATACCAGTCCACAGGATTATGAGCATGTTGTAATAAGTAAGGACTTGTTTCGTCTTTTAATCGGTTACCGGTAGATTTCATTAATCAAGTATAACGAACTTAGTCGAGAAAAGTTAGCCGGGAAGGATTTCCCGCTTCGCGGTTATTCTATTGCCCGCAAAGATTTTAAGACTTTTCGAAAGAAGAAGAGTCCTCATTAATCATAAAGTCTTATCAGGCTTAGCGGGAAAAATTTGTGGGCTTTTGTGCCTATTCGTGGCAAAAAATTAGCCGGGAATAAAGGAAGGACGGGAAATAATACCCGCTTCGCGGTTATTAGGGGAGCCACGAAATCACACGAAAATTCACGAAAAATACAAGGCCACGGATCACACGGATCAGCACTGATTAACCTTTCTTAATCAGTAGGGTCCTTTAACCATTCGCAAATACAATCCGTGTTAATCTGTGTGATCCGTGGCCGTGTATTTCTGTATTATTTCGTGCCACTTTGTGTCAATTCGTGGCCACCCCTTTTTGCCGCAGGCAAAAAAAGGCTGCACTTTTTCAAGTACAGCCTTTTTTAATTTATTCGTTGCTTATTTTTTCTTCTTCAGTGAAGCCAGAAACTGATCCAGGGCCGCCACCATACTGGGAGTTTGTGGCTGCGGGGCTTTGATTTCGAGTTTCAGCCCTTTTTCTTCAATCGCCCGGAAGGTATTGGTACCAAAGGCTCCGAGTACAGTACCGTTCTGTTTAAATTTGGGAACATTATCAAAAAGGCTCTTCACCCCGCTGGGGGTAAAGAAACAGATGACATCATAATCAATACTGGTCAGCACTTCCTTTACATCACTGCTCACACTCCGGTACATAAAGGCCATGGTGTATTCGCAGTTATTTGCTTTCAACCAGTTTACGATCTCATTATCCTGCTGGTTTTCGGAGCACACATACATGAACTTCTCATTCGCCTTATGCTTATTGATCACATCAAACATGCTTTTATTGGTGCCATCGGCTCCGTAAAAAACTTTGCGTTTGCGGTAAAGAATAAACTTCTGGAGATAAAGGGCCACCGCTTCTGTGATACAGAAATACTTGGTGTCCTGGGAAACACTGACTTTCATTTCCTCACACATCCGGAAGAAATGATCAATGGCATTACGGCTGGTGAAAATGATACCGGTATAGTTGGGGATCTCAATCTTTTGTTTGCGAAAATCCCTGGCAGGAATTCCTTCCAGCCTGATGAAAGCGTGAAAATCCAGTTTGACACTGTATTTCCGCTCCAGCTCAAAATAAGGCGATTTCTCGCTTTCCGGCCTCGGCTGGGTGATAAGGATTCTCTGTATTGCTTTGGCCTGTTCCCCGGCCTTTTTAACCCCATTTGTACTCATGTTCGGATCGGCTAAAGTTGGGTGCAAAGTTAAGTGTTTTCACTGAAAAAGACTAACAAGGCCTTGTAAACCAATAATAGGGGGGCTATCTCAAAGGCCAGAAAGTATAAAAAGAAATGAAATGGACTGACTTTGACCTGATTACGAATGACCGCATAAGTCAGGAAAAGACGATAAAGCATTAATCCGCCGATCAGGCACCAGGATAATGTCATGCCCACCGTATATACCGTCCCGGTTGAAAATGCGAGTACCAGCAAAAAGGGTAGCAACAGGATTCCGATCATCTTGTTGATAATAAAGACAATAAAAATATAGGAATTGGCGGCAGCCTGCAGATTGAAAATCCAGCCGGATATTTTCAATCCGGTGAACTTAATAAAATACGCAGCGGCCAGCCCCCCTGTGCAATAGATAAACAAGGTCCAGAATTCACCGGTTGGATTGAGTCCGAAATGCAGCAGCAGGAAAGTACAGTAGAAGCCGGCACTGACGGCAAAAAAGCCATTGAGTAAAACCGAAGGCACTGGTGTTTGCATCAGCTGTTCGCTGATCTGTCTTTCCTTCAACGTGGTTCTGAAAAATAGCCGGAAAAGGTCATTGAAATATTTGGGGAATGCCCGGCGAAGCAAGGCAAAGACGATTATCAGTAACAGTAAACTGTAAAACAGCAGGTCCTTGTCTTTTGCCACCCGCACCTCCCCCTTATCGGTAAGGTCGGCTCTCCGGACTCCACCCACCGGTTTAAATTCAAACCGGTAAAGAGGGTGATGGGCCAGGATCAGCCATTGTAGTTTTGGGCCTGCCACCAGATCATCAGCTGCCAGTGTCCAGCTGCTGTCAGTCTGTAAAAGCGGGCGTTTTACCAATACCGTTGGAATAACCACAGGGGTGTCGCTCAGCAGCTGGCTGTCAGCAACCCGAACCGTATCCGCTGGTATACCCAAACTGTCTGCTGTAGTCTGAGCCAGTCCATTACCCGCCAGGCTAACCACGAAAACCAGTAAACAGATCAGTTGCTTCAAGAAAAAAATTTGTGTTGCAAAAATAGCAGGGCTGTTTGATAAATAAGAAGTGTTTGTGAGATATTGCTGAAAAGAAAAGTTTCCAGTCGGCAGTGAGCAGTTGGCAGTCGGCAGTTGGCAGTAAACAGTCACTCCTATGTAGTGCTTGTTTATTTTCGTGTCCTTTTGTGTTAATTCGTGGCAACAAAAAAGCCTCGCAGCCGCTTCCTTCCCGTTCTTACCGCCTTACCGGCAAAAATTTAGCCGGGAATCCCGAAGTGTCGGGAGT
This sequence comes from Bacteroidota bacterium, assembly GCA_029561255.1. Taxonomy (GTDB): domain Bacteria; phylum Bacteroidota; class Bacteroidia; order Chitinophagales; family Chitinophagaceae; genus JJ008. The sequence continues at coordinate 30,667 of JAKQJH010000251.1, forward strand.
GAACAAAAGGAAGGACGGGAAGGATTTCCCGCTTCGCGGTTAATATTGGCCACTAAAAAACACGAATAAACACGAA
>JAKQJH010000267.1 GCA_029561255.1 Bacteroidota bacterium
TGAAAAGGCATTACAGCTTTGATATTATATCAAACCTGTAATGCCTTTTCCGGTGTTACGCCCTACTCACTACTGACTACTCACCACTCACTATATGAAATTCAGATACTCATACTTCCTCCCCAAAATCCCCACATCATCCGCCTGCAACCATTTATTCAGGATCGTAGCATATACATTCTTAAAGTCCACATTATATTTCAGATCGCCTTCATTCAGGTTCGCCAGGTCAGGCATGGGATTCAGTACTCCTTTCTTTTTCAGTCCGCCACTCACCAGGAACATATTATTGGCCGTACCATGATCGGTTCCGCCGCTGGCATTCTGTTCCACCCGGCGGCCAAACTCCGAGAAGGTAAATAATAACACATCCTCAAAGCGGTGTTGTTCCTTCAGGTCTTTTACAAACGATTTTACGGCGTCATTCATTTCCGTAAACAGGCGTTGTTGCTGCGCTTCCTGATTGATATGGGTATCAAAACTACCCAGGGAGACATAGTAGACCTTGGTATTGATCTCTGAAAAAATCAGGGAGGCAATCGTCTTCAGGCTGTTGCCAAGGTCGGTCTTCGGATAGTCGGCATTGCTGGGATGCAGCCGGCTTTGTTGAAAAATATAATCGGCACTGGAGAGGGTTTCCGCCATGGTTTTATAGAGATAGTCCACAGGTTGCTCACCGGCTTCATCTTTATGGTTCTTCATCACTTCCCGGAAAAACTTTTCATTCGCTGTACCATATAAACGACGGGGATCTTTTACGGCGATTCCTTTTATATTTTCTCCCTTAAGGGCAAGACTCAGCACATCATCCAGTTCAATGGCCTGCGTGGGTTTATCACAACCTTTACACTGTGCATCCAGGTAACGCCCCACCCAACCCTGACTCCAGTACTCCGTGCTCTGACTGGCCGTATGCCAGATATCCATACTCCGGAAATGGGACCGGTCGGGATTGGGATATCCGACATTATTCAAAATGGACAGACTGCCATCATCATACAATTCCTTAAAAGCCGTGAGGGCCGGGTGTAACCCCGTTTCATCGGTAAGACTTAATGCTTTATCCCGGAGAATTCCCAGGCGTGGTCTTGCTTTATAATACAGGTCATTCCGGTAAGGAATCACGGTATTCAATCCGTCATTTCCCCCGCTCAGTTGCAGTACCACCACCACTTTATTGCCGGGCATCACACGGGCCGGACTTTCAAAAGCCTTCAGAAACTTGGGCACCATCAGGGAAGCAGTGGCCAGGGAACCGATTTGGATGAACTTCTTTCTTTTGATATACATAAATAAAGATTAAAGACTTTTTGATGATATTCTTTAAGCTACGAGTGGCGAGCTGTGAGCTACGAGCCCTTCAATAGTAAAATTCCCAACGGCAGGCAGACACAAAATCTCGCAACTCGTAACTCGCTGCTCGAAGCTTTTCTTAACAAAGTTGATACTCAGGAGTACTCATCACCTGTATAGTCGCTGTTTTAATAAAATTCTCCCTTCCGGTCTGATCCGAAAATCGGGTGATCAGTTCTTCACTCACCGATGATTTTGTCTGCAGTAAAAAACTGCTGACCGCTGAAGCCAGTTTTTCCCGCGGAATACTCTCATAATGCTTTACATAAGGCGACCAGTCCACATTGGCATTGATCTGCTGCTTT
>JAKQJH010000278.1 GCA_029561255.1 Bacteroidota bacterium
CAACCGTCATATGTATGAACTCTCTTTCAGTAACAAGGGCGGACTGGTGATGCCAATCATTATCGAATGGACGTATAAAGACGGTACGAAAGAAATTGAACGCATTCCTGCCCAGGTATGGCGGCTCAATGAAAATAAAGTGGTGAAAAGTTTTATCAAGGATAAAGAAGTGGCATCCGTAAAACTCGATCCGTTGAAAGAAACAGCCGATATCAACGAAAAAAACAATAGCTGGAATACCATTCCGGAACCTTCCCGCTTTACGATTTTCAAACAGGCACAGGGCGGAGGAAGAAGAAACCAGGGCGGACAAGGGGGAAACCCGATGCAGCGTGCCCAGGAAAAGAAAGGATTCTGATCCTGTTTCAAAAAATAATAATGAAAACCTCCGGTACAAACCGGAGGTTTTTTTATTTCAGCAATCCTTAAAAAGCCAATCCGGCGATACGTAGTTTTCCGATAACTGGCATTATCAGGACCAAAAGAAGGGGGAAAACACCCTTTTCGTAAAAATAACAGGGGAATCTCCTAAAATACAATCGTAAAAGATTGCAGGTGCCGGTCCTATTTTCTATTTTTCGCAACCAGTTTAAACCTTATTGCTCATTGCTTTTGAACCGAATATGATTTCCGGCCACCACCTCTTTCTCCCGAACAGAACATCTGTAAGCATAAAGGTATCCATCCTTTTAGTCTGCTTTATGCTTATCAGCCGGTTCGCAATCAGTCAAACCTGTACCATTCAGTGTCAGAATTGTATCCAATCCGCCAATGGCATTCAAAATGATGGAAGCACCGGATTCTGTCCCGGCCAGACCGCAAAACTCTATTTTAACGGTTCCTGTGTCACTACGCTCAACCAGTATACCTTTCAATGGCAGGTATCAACTGGTCCGGGTACCTGGGCTGATATAAATAACGCCACTACCGATACACTGATTGTTTCTATTGCAAACACTTATCAGCTGGTAATTACCGGACCTGGCCCTTGTACCAGTACTTGTAGTATTATAGTTAATGCTTACACTAGCCCAATTGCAGAATTCAGTTCCGTTCCTAATAATACCTGTGGCCGGACCAATGTACATTTTAGTAATAACTCCACGCTCCCCGGCGGCGGCACTATGACCTATCAATGGAATTTTGGAGATCCGGGTTCTGGTGCAAACAACACATCCGCCACAACTAATCCCAGTCATTATTATATCCCGCCGATTGGTACCGGGACAATCATTTATACAGTAACCCTGATTGCCACGAGCAACACCGGCTGTAAGGATACGGTAACCCACACGGTTACAATTGGTGAAAGACCGGATGCCACGCTCGATGAAATCACGACCGGTGGTGTGGTCACCATCAATGGCCAGTTGTACTTCCGGAAATGTTCGCCCACTCCCTGGACCATGGAATTTCTCAATGCATCCACCACCAACAGTTTCAATACCAATTATAAGATCATCTGGGGCGATGCCTCTCCTGATTTTACCAGCGCCACCTTCCCGGGTACTGTTACACATACCTATGGAGTAGGCTCGTATGTACTTCAGTATATTGTGAACTCGGCCACCTGTGCCGATACCACCCGTTATAATATTTTCGTTGGTAATCAGCCAGCGGGAGGACTTTTAAGTCCGGGCAGTACCACTATCTGTAATGGCTCTGCCCAGGCATTTATCATTTCCGGTGCGGCCGGTAATCCTCCGGGCACTCAATACACACTTACCTTCAATGATGGCAGTAACCCGGTCACTTTTATTCACCCGGCCCCCGATACCGTTTTTCATACGTTTGACAGCACCAGTTGTGGCACCACCAGTTCCTCTGGTAATATAACTTACCCCAACGCTTTTGGCGCCTTCCTGACAATCACTAACCCTTGTGGTACCACCAGCGGTTCGATTGTTCCGATCTATGTTTCCGGCACACCAGTAGCTGATTTTTCTATTTCACCTAAAGACACGGTTTGCCAGACCCAGACTGTAACGTTTACCAATACCGGCAATTCCGGCAATACCGCCGAGAATGGAGTTTGTACACCTGGTAAAGTAGTCTGGAAGATCACCAGCAATATAGCCGGTACACCATGGACCCTGGTTGGAGGAAATATGGGGAGTGATGTAGGCTCCTGGACGACGGGTACTCAAAACATCAATATCCGATTTGACTCTGTCGGCATTTATACGATTAAACTTAAAATACGGAACTCCACGCTCTGTGGAATGGATTCGATCACACAAACCATTTGTGTTAACCCATTACCTACCGCCGATTTCTACCTGACCAAAACCACTTTATGTGTGGAGGATTCGGTTACGGCGTTCGGCTTAACGAATATTCCTCATTGCGGACTGAACACTTACAAATGGACCATTGGTTACCAGGACGTCAACGGATGTACTCCAGCCGGTTCAGACTATACCTTCCTCGGCGGCACTTCTGACACTTCAGCGAATCCGAAAATCAGGTATAATAATCCGGGTATTTATGCAGTATCACTGCAAACATTTGCTCCGGGACAAGCTTGTTTTTCCCCCATCATTACCCGATATGATACTGTAAAAGGCAAACCGGTGGTGACAATGCCCCCGCCTCTTGTTTCCTGTGTGGCGGCTACGGTATCACCTGTCGCCACGGCCACCTGCTTTACTGACAATGCCAGTTATTTATGGAGTTTCCCGGGAGGAAGCCCGGCGAGTTCCACTTCTCTTAATCCGGGAAATATCACTTATGCCACTTCAGGCACTTACACGATTACGCTTAGTGTTACCAATGATTGCGGCACCACTACCCGTACCACTACTATTACCATCAACCCCTTGCCAGTTGCCGATGCTGGTCCTGATAAAGAAATCTGTTCCGGCCTTTCCACAACCATCGGTACCCCTGCCATAAGCGGCAACACCTACCTGTGGACACCCGCCACCGGATTAAGTTCCACCGCAACAGCAACCCCCACGGTTACATTGACCAATGCCGGACCTGCACCGGTTGTATTCACTTATGTGGTTACCGTCACCAATAGTAATAACTGTATTGCAACAGATACGGTATCCGTCACGGTGAATCCGCTGCCGCCAGTAAACGTTAGTCCCGATATTGGTATTTGTACCGGCAGCAGCACTACCCTGACTGCCACGGGGGCTGACACATATCTCTGGTCACCGGCCACTGGCTTAAGCAGTACTACGGGTGCCGTTGTAACGGCAAATCCCGCTGTCACCACTACTTATACAGTTACCGGTACCACGACTTCCACCGGTTGCTTTAAATCAGCCACGGTTACCGTCACTATCAACCCGCTCCCGGTTGTCAATGCGGGGCCTGATATTAATCTTTGTAATAACCAGGCACCGGCAACTTTGACAGGTACTCCTGCAGGCGGTACATGGTCAGGACCGAACATCACGGCGGGCGGTGTCTTCACAACTTCGGGACCCGGTGTATTCCAGGTGATCTACAGTTATACTAACAGTAATGGATGCCCGAATTCAGATATTGCCCAGGTTACGGTATACGATGAAACGACTGTATCGAATGCAGGACCCGACCAGGATCTTTGCGGAACGGTGGTCAGTATGTCCGCCAACCTGCCTGTTGTAGGCACCGGTGCCTGGAGCCAGGTAAGCGGACCCAATACAGCCACCATTACTTCGGCCATTAATCCATCCACCACGATCACGGGATTGATTCCCGGTACTTATGTATTCCGCTGGACCATCAGCAACGGTCCTTGTAGCAGCAGTGATAATGTGTCCGTACTGATTTTACCAGGCCCCACTTCTTCTAATGCGGGTATTGACCAGGCACTCTGTCTTTCCACCACCGCTACTTTATCAGCCAATACGCCTGTCATTGGTACAGGAGTATGGAGCCAGCTGAGCGGACCGGCAGCCACCATTACTACTACCAATAGCCCGGCCAGTACTGTCACCGGATTAACACCGGGTATATATGTATTCAGGTGGACCATCAGTTACAGCAATTGTCCGCCCAGTACGGATGATGTACAAATAATCATATACGACAATCCCAGTACAGCCGAAGCCGGACCCAACCAGGAGATATGCGGTACAGGCACACAACTGGCCGCCACAGCTGCCACTACCGGTACAGGCTTATGGACCTTTGTCAGCGGTCCCAACACACCTCTCATCGCAAACCCGGCCCAGCCCAATAGTCTACTTAGTAATCTGATCCCGGGTATTTATCAACTGAGATGGAGAATTACCAATGGCGTTTGTCCGGTTAGTGATGACCTCGTTCAGATAACCGTAGGTGCCCTCCCAACACCGTCGAACGCAGGACCGGATCAGACATTCTGTGCGGCAACGACCATAACCCTGCAAGGCAATACGCCCACAACGGGAACTGGCACCTGGACCCAGTTGGCAGGTGCACCAGCCATTATCACTAACCCGGCATTACCTACGACAACAGTCACCGGTTTACTGCCCGGCAATTATACTTTTGAGTGGACAATCACCAACAGTGTATGTCCGCCCAGCCAGGACCAGGTGATTATTACTAATTACAATACGATCTTTAATCAGATCAATACCACCCCGCAAACACTTTGTGCAGGACAAACCCTTCAGATCAATGGCCAGGTGCCCACAGGAGGAAATGGCATCTACAGTTTCCAATGGCAGCAAAGTGTGGATGGTCTTACCTGGACCGATATTCCGGGTGCCACCGGGCAAAACCTGACCTATACGGTTAACAGTTCCCTGTTTATCCGGAGAGTGGTTACTTCCCTGCCCTGTACTTCAAACAGTCAAACCGTTTTCATTACGGTACTGGCTGCGATTACCAACAATACGCTCAACGGTAACCAATCCGTTTGTATCAATACAGCACCTGCCATCATCATCGGTTCAGTACCTTCAGGAGGGGATGGTACATTTGTTTACAGTTGGGAAATAAGTACGGATGGCGGAGCGACCTGGACATTGATCACAGGGGCGGCTACCAAAGATTATGCGCCGGGTGTGTTGATTCAATCCACCTGTTATCGCCGGCTGGTATCCACCAATCTTTGTTCCGGTCCACAAAGCAATACCTCGCCATCGATCTGTGTCACAGTTAACCCGGATGCACAAGCGCTTTTTACCTACCCGGCCGATACGGCCTGTGCTGCCTTTGCGATACAAATACAGAACACTTCCCCTGCCAATCGTCATCTCCGGTATGACTGGTATGCGGATAATAACTTTATTGCCTCGGGACAGGCCTTTCCTGGCTTTACGATACCGGGACCCGGGCAATCCGTTACGATCAAGCTGGTCGCGATCAGTGCCTTTGGCTGTAAAAATGATAGTCTCTCGCATTTGTTTGCGACCAAACCCACCGCCAACCCCTCCTTCACCGCAAGTGATACAGTTGGCTGCGGTCCGCTGACGGTCAGCTTCACCAATACGACGTCACAACTGACTGCTTTCTCCTATTTCTGGGATTTCGGGAACGGAGTTACTTCCACCCTGGCTCAGCCCGGACCGGTGGTTTTCAATCCAAATCCGAATTTCAGGGATACCATCTATATTGTCCGCCTGTTTGCCTTTACTGAATGTGATACCCAGGTATTTATTGTTCCGGTTCGGGTGATGTCAAAACCCCGGGCCGTATTTACTCCTGACCGTACCACCGGTTGTTCTCCTGTTACAGTCACATTCAATAACCTGTCACAAGGTATTGGCATGAGCTATTTCTGGGATTTCGGAGACGGAGCTACTTTATCGACTTCGGTGTATGGACCGGTTCAGCACACCTATATAACCGGTATTCAACGAACCTACCCCGTCCGGCTCAGGGTCACGAATAATTGCGGGGTCGACTCCTTCCTCGTGAATATTGTAGTAACCCCCAATACCATTCAGCTCGACTTTGCCGTGGATGGAACTACAGTTAATGGCTGTATCCCGCATACGGTACGAATAGTGAATAACTCTGCGGGCGGCAATCTGTTTCAATGGGATTTCGGCGATGGGAACACCTATAACTCAGGGAGCAATGTGGAAGTCATTAACCACACTTATTTCCAGACAGGTTCCTTTACCATTTCTGTGAGGGCCATCAATTCCTGCTCAGACACCACGGGCACGGAAACCATTACCGTCTACCGCAAACCGATACCGGCTTTCACTTATACCACCAATACCTCCTGTATTGGCGACAATGTGCAATTCAACAATCTGACGGATACCGCCACTTTATATACCTGGAATTTCGGGGATGGCAATTTCTCCAATCTCCGGCACCCGGCACATTTCTATACCAATCCCGGCGTATACACCATTACGCTATACAGCAGCCTGCAACATGCCACGGGCATCGTATGTACGGATAGTACAAAACAACTCATCACGATCACGGATCGGTTGCCCGGCCTCTTCCTGGTATCTGATACGCTCGGGAAATGTCTTCCGTTCACTGTTACATTCAGCAATCAAAGTACCGCGGCACTTACGGCCGTCTGGGATTTCGGAGATGGCAATACCGGTATCGGTAATACTGTTTCACACACGTATACGGCTAATGGCAATTATCTGGCCACCATGACGGCTACCGCTCCCGGGGGTTGTATCTATAATTACAGTAAACCAATCGTGATCAGCGGGCCTACCGGTACACTGAACTATACCGGAGGAATTGTTTGTGGGAATGCCCCGGTCCGCTTTGAATCCATCGCATTGAATACGGATTCCGTGCGCTATGATTTTGGAGATGGCCAATTCTATACCGGTCCCGCCGGTGTAATCTTTCACACCTATAACCAACCCGGTATCTTTATTCCAAGACTTCAACTGATTTCCGGCACCAATGGAACTTGTCGGATTACCTTACCTGCAGGAGACACGATACGTGTGGATATCCTGGATGCCGGCTTTACCCAGGCGGCAATCCGGTTTTGTGATTCTACTGTAGTGAATTTCAGTGATACCAGCCGTGCCTATTCCGGCCTTAGTACCTATCAGTGGTTTTTTGGCGATAACCAATCTGCAGGACTGCAAAATCCCCGGCATGCATATACCAGCAATGGCAACTACCAGATTACTCAGATCATCACTTCTGTATGGGGCTGCACGGATACGGCAAGATTACTCTTACCCATACAGGTAAACAACACGCCGGTAGCACAGGTAAATGTTGCACCAACGGGTTGTATGAAAGACACCGTGACTTTCAGTTCGAATATCAGTTCCACCGATCCGGTGGTATTGACCAAATGGGTACTCTCAAACGGGGTGACCAACCTGAATCCTTCATTCAGTACAGTATTCAGTCAGACAGGAACATATACGGTTACTTTTATAGCAGGTACGGCAAATGGTTGCTATGACACCACCACCACTTCAATAACGATTCATGCCATTCCGGCCATTACGGCCAGCAGTGATCAGCGGATCTGCCTTGGACAAACCGTACAGCTCAATGCCAGTGGCGCCACGAATTACCAATGGTCACCGCTGAACAGCCTGAGTTGTTATACTTGCCCTAACCCTATTGCGAGTCCTTCGATCACTACCTCATTTGTAGTATCAACGATCAGTCCGTTTGGTTGTAAGAATACTGATACGGTGCTGGTACAGGTAGTGCAGCCATTTGACCTGACCGTTTCACCCAATGATACGATCTGTATCGGACAAAGCACCACGCTTACAGTAAGTGGTGCACAGGTTTATAACTGGCAACCCTCGCAGGGATTGTCCTGTAATAACTGTCTGAATCCGGTCGCCTCTCCGTTACAAACAACCCTGTATCGTGTGGTGGGTTATGATTTGTACAATTGTTTTACCGACACAGGTTATGTGACGGTGGCTGTCGGACAATACCCCGTCGTATCGCTCGGTCCTGACCAGGTACTCGCCACCGGTACGCAGTTGCAAATGAATAATACGGTAACAAACGGGCCGGTTCGCACCTGGACCTGGACTCCGTCAGCAGACCTGTCTTGTAACAACTGCCCAATCCCCGTAGCCAATATCCGAAATGATGTTTGCTACAGTCTTACGGTCCGTAACATCTACGGTTGTGCCGGCAGTGATACCATGTGTGTAAAAGCATTCTGTAACGATACCCAGGTCTTTATACCCAATGCCTTTACCCCGGATGATGATGGCAAGAATGATATCCTGATGGTAAGAGCAAGTGGTATTCAGCTGGTGAAAAAGTTCATCATCTTCAACCGCTGGGGCGAGATCGTGTTTGAACGAAGTAATGTACCACCCAACAATCCGCAACATGGATGGAATGGTACCATCAAAGGAGTAAAAGCCAGCAGTGATGTGTATGTATATATTGCCGAAGTGATCTGTGAAAACGGAACTTCTTACAGCTATAAAGGAAATGTGACACTATTAAAGTAATTGCTTATGCGTGCGAAATTATTCACCTTCTTATGCCTGGCTGTATTGTCAGGGATAAAACTGAACGGGCAGGACTTCACCTTCTCCCAGTTCCAGGAAATGCCCCTGTTGCGCAATCCGGCCATCGCCGGTTTGTTTGCCGGGGATATTCGGATCCAAAGTGCCTACCGGTCGCAGTGGCTGTCGGTTACCACCCCCTACAAAACCATGGCCATCAGTGCCGAGACCAAGATCCCGGCTAAGTACCAGGATGATTTCTTCACAGCTTCCCTCCTGATCACCAATGATGTGGCTGGGGATTCAAGATTGAGCCGGTTACAGATATTACCTTCTATCAATTTCCTGAAATCGATCAATGATAATAACGGGTATATCGCCCTCGGGTTTATCGGCGGACTGGTGCAATCCCAGTTTGATCCCACCAAGCTCACTTTTGATGATCAGTTTCAGAATGGTTCCTTTAATCCGCTGAATCCAACCAGCCAGACTTTCTCTAAAACCTCCATCACTTATTTTGATGCCTCCGTGGGTATGTCATACAGTGACCGGATCGGAGAGAACACCAAGTTCTATTTAGGCGGGGCTTATTTCCATGCCAACAAACCAAAAGTGTCTTTCTTAGATGATAAGGTTTTGCTGAAACCGCGCAGTGTGATCAATGCCGGACTGAGTATTGAAACCAGCGAGTATGATAATTTTTACATTTTCGGCGATTATATCAGTCAGGCCGGTAACCGCCAGGGACTGATGGGACTGATGTACAGTCATATCATCGGCGAGTATATGGAAGATGATAATGTCAGTCTTTCCCTGGGCGCTTTTTACCGCTGGGGCGATGCCGTAATCCCTGCCATCAAACTGAATCTGTACAAGGTGTCCCTGGGTATCAGTTATGACATGAATGTATCCAAACTATCAAGGGCCTCCCAACTCCGCGGCGGCTATGAGTTCACGGCTTCTTACCGGTCGTTCCTGAACATCCGGAATACCAGCCTGAACAAGGTAAAATGCCCGGTTACATTTTAAAACTCCATCAAATATTGATTATTTAATTTAATAACCACATTATCTTTAATGTGGTTATTAAATTAAAAAGTATGCGCTACAATAAGAACACCCATTCCCCCATTTCCCAATCCCCCAATCCCCTATTTACCCTGATATTCGCCCTGTTGTTTTTCCAGACTGCCCATTCCGCCAGTGTGGATACGGTGTCTATATACAGTGCCGCTATGAAAAAGGAATATAAATGTGTGGTGATTACTCCTGGTATGTATAAAAAGGCAACTGCAGTACCCGTTGTGTATCTTCTTCACGGCCATGCCGGCTGGTATGCCAACTGGATCCTCCGGGTACCCGAACTCAAAACCTGGGCCGATGAGTATCAACTGATGATTGTTTGTCCGGATGGCGGCTTCAACAGCTGGTATGTGGACAGCCCGGTCGACTCCACGGTCCGGTTTGAAACTTATATTTCCAAAGAAGTACCTGATTATATCGACGCCCATTACAAAACAATCAAAAGCCGCCATGGCCGCGCCATCACCGGACTCAGCATGGGCGGACATGGTGGCTTATTCCACGGCTTCCGTCATGCCGATATATTTGGTGCCTGCGGCAGCATGAGTGGCGGGGTGGACCTGCAGCCCTTTAAAAAGAACTGGCAGATCTCCCAGAAGATCGGCGACACGGTCAACTATGCCGCCAACTGGATCAACTACTCTGTTATGACCCTGGTCGAACAAAAGCCCAAAGACTCCCTCGCCATCATTATCGACTGCGGCACGGAGGATTTCTTCTACGAAGTCAACGGTCAGCTCCACCGCAAAATGGTCGGCCTGAAAATCGCCCACGACTATATCGAACGTCCCGGCAAACACGACTGGAATTACTGGCGCAATGCGGTGCAGTATCAGTTGTTGTATTTCAGGAAGTATTTTAACAATCACGGATAAAATATTTATCAGCCACCTGCGTTTTGGGTAAAATCCCCCAAAATGTTTCCCGCTACCAAATCACTGATACCGGCAATTGCCATAGTTATGGTATTGTATTCCTGCCAGACTAAAAACACAAATGAAGAGAAGATCAATCTGCAGCTGATTAAATCGTTCAACGAATCAAATGCAACTATTAAGCGGTCCACCTCCTTGCTGTTAAATGCATTGGAAGACATGACTTATGACCCTGTAAAAACTGATAGAGCCACCCCCTGGTTTAACAAAGCAGTCAGGATCAACGAATTCACGAGATCACTCTATAGTTTCATTGACACCACAATCAAAAAAAATACGACAGAAAAAGGAATAGAAGCAGTTTATAAAAAAATCATAACCTTCAAATCCGACGTACTTCAGACAGACGTTGAAATGGCAGAGCCTTTTGTCACTAACTTTAATTTCATCAACCCTTTCTTTTATCTGTGTGGATGGGATACCATTTTGAACAAACCATTGAAGAATCACGTCATTTCGAAAGTAGAAATTGTTTTATTGCTGGAATCCCTAAAAAATAAGGCAATGAACCTCGAAAACAATTTGGTCAGTTTCTGCTACCAGAAAACCCCAACTTATGATGATGGCTATGATGTATATAGTATGATCGCCGGTCAAAATGCGAACACTTTTTCGCCAGGCTCTGTACTTGAGCTCAAAGCAGGGATCGGTGCATTCAGTAAAGCAGCAAAACCAATTATTACTTTTGGAGGAGATACTGTTTCGATTAATGAAGAAGGGTATGCAGTTTACAGGAGAAAAGTACCCGCTACCCCGGGACATTACAAAATACCCATCCGCGTCCGCTTCTATAATCTGCTTTTCGGAAAAGAAGAAATCAAAGAAGTGATTGCTGAGTATAAGGTGGTGAAAGCTTGTGACTAATATTCCGATGGTCATTTTAGTTGAACCCCTTCGGGGTTCCAAGGGTCATCGGGGACACTGAACCCCGGGTTTCACCCGGGGCTATTATAATTCAACCCTTTCAGGGTTGTAAGAAAAATGCATATCAAGTGAGGATATTTATACAGACAAATGATTCACCATCATTTAACTTCCCGGTTCTACATTAAAAGGCCGCCCCTACAGGGTTTAAGAGGCTATCGCATATTATGCTAATTACAGGCCACCCCGCCGGGGTTCCGTTTATACTGTTGTTACACCAGAAACTTGTTTTCTCCCTCGATTATTCTATGAATGAGCAGCTTCAGCCTTCGATAAAGTTGTTACGGATTAATAATTCAGGCTGCTGTGTTTTTTATAGACTGTTCAGCTATTATAGTTTTTACCATTATTCTGTATCCGGAAATCAACAAATCCTCCAGCATCCAACAAACACTTCAGACTCCCGACTACTAACTCCTGACTACTAACTAGTTTCCGGTGTTCCCGTCCCTCACTTTCACCTTCTTCTTCCCCGAATTTTTCTTTTCATAGTCAAGAATAGCCTGTGGTTTGGCCGGTCCTTTTTTTCCAACCGTATCGGATTTGGTCTTGCCATCGCTTGTAGTCAGAATTCCGATTTCACCGTCCTCTCCTGAAGCAGCTGCCTCGGTTTGTATTTTATTCATCACCCAGTTTTCGGTGGATTCCACCGTTCCTTCCCGGGGATCATAGTAGATCCATTTACCATGTCTCATGGCCACGCCTTCATTCTTCACCACCACCCAATCGATGATCTTGGAGGGATCTTTTATATCATAGACCGCCACTGTATCGAAGGCCACTTTGGGATCCATCGCCCGCCAGTTTTCGACCCGTTGCAATCCGCCATTATAGGTAAAATACTGCTGCCGCCCATTCAGTTTGCCCCAGCGGTAGTTTTCTTCAGCAATCTTTACTCCCTCCAGGGAGAATTTCCTCCAGGTACCCTCCTTCTGGTCATTTTCAAAATAACCCTCCTCCTCATAACCTCTTTCGCCTCTCAAATCAGGTATACTGACTATCCAGGGCCCCTGCTTATAACCCTTCAAATCCACCCGGTTGAGGGTATCACCTCTTTTGTTGAGGGTAAAACTCTTCCACTGGGCCATGCCGCTTGTGGAAATAAAGAGAAGAAGAAGAAATATAAATCGCATAGTTTAGTAAGTTTGAAAAAAGACAAAATACAAAGTACGAGGTACGAAGTACGAAGTACGGAATACAAAGTACGAATCCCGAAGCTTCGGGACGAGGTACGAAGTGCAAATTACTAACGAAAATTAACTGCTTTTATGAGTATGTTGTTAAAAAAAACCGCTTTCTCCCGCATGACGGCAGGTCTTGCGGCCATTTTGCTGGCTAACAGCCTGTTGCTGACCGTAGCCGTGGCTCAACCCGCCCCCACTCCCGCTGCGGAGCGTCTGAAAGTCACCGAGCAGCGTAAAGCCTTGAAATCACGCTCCCTGCTGAATGAGATTCCTTTCCGGAATATTGGTCCAAGTATCATGAGTGGCCGGGTAGTGGACATCGATGCCAATCCCGCCGATCCCACCGAATTCTATGTGGCTTATGCAACCGGAGGACTCTGGCATACCAAAAACAACGGACAGAGTTTCACCCCCATCATGGACAACCTCGATATACTGTTTATTGGTGATATCGCGGTGAACTGGAAAACCAGGGCCATCTGGGTGGGAACCGGTGAGGTGAACAGCAGTCGTTCTTCTTATGCCGGGGTGGGTATTTACAAAACAAATGATAACGGGAAAAGCTGGGAGTATCTCGGTTTGCCGGAATCCCATCATATAGGTAAAATCCAGTTGCATCCTGCTGATAATAATACCGCCTGGGTAGCGGTTCTTGGTCACCTGTATTCTGCCAATAAAGAACGCGGGGTATATAAAACCACAGATGGTGGGAAAACCTGGAAACAAACGCTGTTTGTAGATGAAAATACCGGGGCGGTGGATATGGAAATCAATCCGTCCAACCCCTCTGAACTTTATGCAGCGATGTGGTACCGGGTACGCCGGGCCTGGAAATTTGAAGAAAGCGGCAAAACCAGTGGCATTTATAAAAGCACCGATGGCGGCGAAACCTGGAAACTTGTTTCTGCAGCTGGTTCCGGCTTCATGACCGGCGATAAGATCGGGCGTATCGGCATAACAGTTTATCCAGGCAATCCAAAACTCGTGTATGCAGTTGTGGATAATAACACGCCTAAAGCCGACACGCGTAAAACAAATGATTCTGCCTACAAGAAAGAAGATCTGAAAAACCTCAGCAAAGAACAATTTGAACAACTCAGCAGCAAATGGCTGGACACGTTTTTAAGAGCTAACCGTTTTCCCCGCAAGTACAATGCAAAAGGAATTAAGGAAATGGTGGCCGCTGATAAATTAAAACCCACTGCCCTCTGGGATTATCTCGACAGTGACGATGGTTTTCAGAACACCGGCATCGCCGGTTGTGAAGTGTATAAAAGTGAAGACGGTGGACAGACCTGGAAAAAAGCCAATGAAAAACCGATCAGTATATTCAATACCTACGGTTATTATTTTGCGAAGATCTATACCTCGCATACCAACCCCGATAAAGTTTTCATTCTCGGTTTCTTCGCCCAGTATTCCACCGATGGCGGAAAGACGTTTAAAACCATGGATAAGAATAATGTCCATGCCGATCACCATGCCCTTTGGGTAAACCCGAAGAATGATTCCCATGTAATTAATGGTAATGATGGCGGTACCAATATCAGCTATGATAACGGGGACCATTGGTTCAAAGCCAACACGCCTTCCGTAGGCCAATATTACGCGATCACCGTGGATGATGCCAAGCCGTACAACGTATATGGCGGTCTTCAGGACAATGGCAGCTGGTGGGGGCCTTCCAATAACCGGGAAAGTATTGACTGGACAGATAATGGACAGTATGCTTATCGTATGATTAATGGCGGTGATGGTATGTATGCCCAGGTGGATACCCGGGACAATTCCACCGTGTATTCCGGTTCCCAGTTTGGTTTTTATGGCCGTTATAACAAGACTATCCGTGGTTCCCAGAAATCCTTGCATCCCCAGCATGAACTCGGCGATAAACCCCTTCGCTTCAACTGGCTGACCCCGATCCAGCTGAGCAAACACAACCAGGACGTTTTATACTATGGCAGCAACCGTTTCCACCGGTCCCTGAACAAAGGCGATTCACTGGCGGTTCTGAGTGCCGACCAAACCAATGGACGGGTTTCCGGCAATGTTCCTTATGGAACGATGACCACCATCTCCGAATCACCTTTACGTTTCGGCCTGATCTACACCGGCACGGATGATGGGAATATCCATGTCAGTAAAGATGGAGGATATAGTTGGGAACAGCTGAACCAGGTAAATACAGATGAAGTCAAAAGTAAAAAGTCAAAAGTAAAAATAGCAGACTCAAAATTGAATACACAAAACTTATGGGTAAGCCGCGTTACTGCTTCGCAGTATAAGGAAAGCCGGGTATACACATCATTAAACGGCTATCGCTTTGATCATTTTGCTCCTTACCTGTATGTGAGTGATGACTATGGTACGAACTGGAAGCAGATCGGCAAGGACCTGCCCAATGAACCCATCAATGTGGTAAAAGAAGATCCGAAGAATGACAGCATTCTATATGTGGGTACAGACGGCGGCTTATATGTAAGCTTTGATGCCGGCAATAGTTTCATGCTCTGGAATAACGGTATGCCGGAATCTGTACCGGTACATGATATCGCCATACAGGCCAGGGAAAATGAGATTGTACTCGGTACACATGGCCGAAGTTTGTATGTTGCCAGTCTGAACGATGTACACGCTGTTAAAAAAGACCCGGAGTGGATGAAGAAAAAACCGAAGCCGAAGAAAGAGGAAAGACGGAATGAGGAAGAGGAGGATGAAAGCAAACCTGAAATGGATTAAAATAGAAAAGTCCGGAAGTATGAACTTCCGGACTTTTTTTATCAGCTTCATTCAGCTTTCGAAATAACTGAAGGCAAATTTCAATTTAGGATCAGAACTGGTGAAACCTTTCAAAACAGGCTTTCTCCAGCATTTCCCGGTCGTCTGGGTGGGCGATTTCAATCAGTGATTTGGCCCTTTGACGGAGGTTTTGTCCAAACAGGTAGGCAATACCATACTCGGTCACCACATAGTGAATGTGTCCGCGGGTGGTAACCACACCGGCGCCTTCTTTCAGGAAAGGTACAATCCGGCTGGTGCCTTTGTTGGTGCGGCTGGTTAACGCAATAATCGGTTTACCTCCTTCACTCAGCGCAGCACCCCGCATAAAGTCCATTTGTCCGCCAATACCACTGTACTGACGGGTACCGATTGAGTCGGCACACACCTGGCCGGTGATATCTACTTCGATGGCACTGTTGATCGCCACTACTTTGGGATTACGGCGGATCACGTGCGGGTCATTCACATAATCAATATCGAGGAAAACAAAGGCCGGATTATCATCCACATAATCATATAAACGGCGTGTACCTACCGCAAAGCCGGTGACGGTTTTGTTAGGATGGATCCTTTTCTTGGTATTGTTTATTACATCATTGTCAAACAGGTCGATGATTCCATCACTGCACATTTCGGTATGCACCCCGAGGTCCTTGTGATTGTGGAGTGCTTTTAACACAGCATCCGGAATGGTACCAATACCCATCTGCAGGGTACTGCCATCTTCAATCATTCCGGCGATCAGCTGGCCGATCTTCAGTTCATCATCTTTTACTTTGGATCCGTAATCCACCTGTGGTAATTCTTCTTCATGGTAAACCATGGCGGTAAAGCGGCTGGTATGCACCAGGCTGTCACCATGTGTACGGGGCACCCTTGGATTCACCTGGGCAATGATATGGGTGGCGGTGTTTACAGCACTACGGGCTACGTCTACTGAAACACCGAGAGAACAATACCCATGTTTATCGGGAGGGGACACTTGTACCAAGGCCACGTCAATCAGTAAATGCTTGCGGAATAAATCTGGGATATCACTTAAAAAAACGGGTACAAAATCCGCACGGCCATCGTTCACCGCCTTACGAACAGACTCTGATACAAACATGCAATTGATATGAAAGGACTCCGCATACTCGGGCTTATCCAGTTCAATATCACCCTGTACCGTAATAAACGTGAGTTCCACATTACGGAGTTCGGGTGCTCTTTTTCCAAGTTCTCTGAGCAGGTATAAGGGGGTTTGGGCAGAGCCCTGTACAAATACACGATCACCGGATTTTACTACGGAGAGTGCGGCTGCGGCGGTTTTGAATTCAAAAGGAGTTCTCATGCTGCAAAACTATTGCTATTTACAGAATTCAGAATGATTTGGCTTATCATCCGCCTTGATATACATCAGGAGTATTAATGAGCAATCAACCAGTCTATTGCCAGTTCGTAGCCCCGGAGCCCCAAACCGATGATACTGCCTGCAGCTTTGGCGCTAACATGTGATAGTTTGCGAAAATCCTCCCGGGCATGCACATTGGAAATATGGACTTCCACCACCGGGATTTTGATTGCTGCCAGTGCATCCCCGATGGCCACCGAGGTATGGGTGTATCCACCCGGATTAAAAACGATACCATCATATTCAAATCCCACCCGTTGTAACTCATTGATCAGCTCCCCTTCCACATTACTCTGGTAATAACTGATCTCAATATTGGCATATTTATGACGAAGGGCCGGGAGGAATTCCTCAAATGACATGGAACCGTAAACACCGGGTTCGCGTTTCCCCAGCAGGTTCAGGTTGGGACCGTTGATAATTGCTATCTTCATTTCCCGAAAATAATCCAAATAATCAACATCTGTTTATGACCTTCCTGGAAGCCCTTTACGGTAGTCAGTATCACGAAATCCAGCAACGCGGTGGAGACGGCAGTAAAGCCCGTTTTAATGGGAACCTCTTACTGGCCGTCATGGTACTTTTAGGCATAATGATCTTTTTCCTGGCAGCGATAAAGTTTGTACCCGGTTTCAACGAATCCATCACCCGCCAGGTCAGGGGGCTTTTTGGCTACAGTTCAGGTAAGACCATCGGCCGGCTACTGGCCCTCCCCTTCTTTTTCCTGCTCTTTTGGATTCTGCAGCAAACAACCGGCAAAGCGGCAAATTTCAAAAAATATGTGGATGGATTTTTGGCTTATCCGGAGGAGATTAAAAAGCAGGGGAATAAGAAAATACTGTTTCCTTTTTTTATATTGTTGGGAATCGTAATCCTGCTGGTACTGGCATAACTTTATCAGGGTTGTTTACTAGTTGCAGGATTCACCAATAACTTATAAGAAACAATGCTTGTTCCCACGAAATCGGTTTCTTTACCGGTAAAGTAATAGAGTGACAGACATATATCGTAAGCACCGGCCCGTTTTACTTTATAATCACAATAATAAAATCCATCGGCACTCAGTTTTACCGGAACATTCAGGTCTTCGATCAGGCTGTCTTCTTTATTGTATAACATAACTGAAAAGAAATTCCGGAGATCTTCTTTTAGCAGCCTGAATCGTATTATATCTCCCACCCTTCTTTTAATTACAGAATCACGGGGTTCTGCCCATTTTGATGCATTTTCCCTGGCATTCGCCGAATCAGCAAACTGCCGGGCAGAATAGGGGGCAGAAATCAACTGCCATTTTTCCTCCTCCGGCAAATGGGACTGTATCATGAACCTGGGATCAGAGAGGAAATATTGCTCATTTAAAGCAGGATATGTCTTAGTACAGTCATTATTTGCACTCCCGCTTCCCCAGGTAGGATCCACCAGTTTCCATTCCCCTTTAATTTTTACTGCATTCCATGCATGGTTTGACTCCATGCTATCAAGGTGCACAATATCTACAGAAATTCCGGTGGCAAATCCACTGACCACTTCACACTCAACGCCCAATTCATCACAGAACATTTTCATGAGCCTGGCATACCCGGAACAAACAGCTATACCTTTTGATAATACTTCTGCCGGGTCAGCAGTATAACGCCTGGACCTGTATCCCTCACAATCATATTTAATATGCTGGGATAACCAGAAAAAAGCAGCCCTGGCTTTTATTTCATCATCGGTAAATAATCGTTTCAGCTCCCTGCCAAACACTTTGATATCAGCCAGTGATTTTACTTTTAACTGATCCGCTTTAATAAAAGCATCGATTTCTTTATACTTCGCCGGACTTTGCGCGGCAACCGGAAGCCACTGATAAATCAAAAGAAAACAGCATAAAAGATGACGGACAAGGCGGTGGTGCATAGTGTATCCTAAAAATAAAAAAAACCGCTCTCTAAAAAGCGGCTTTTTACTCATTTGATACAGTATTAACAAGCTATTAAATCAATATTTCCCTCTGTCAGCATGATTGCAAGCTTTGTACCTTTTCCCTTCTCACGAAACCTCCAACCTCCAACCTCCAACCTCCAACCTCCAACCTCCAACTAATTCTTATGCGCCTTCACCAGCTCCAGGAACTCATCAAACAAATACCTTGAATCATGCGGACCCGGTGTGGCTTCCGGATGGTATTGAACGGAAAATGCGGGCTTCCCTTTTACCCGGATGCCTTCGATGCTCTGGTCATTCAGGTTGAGGTGTGTGATCTCAATATGTTCTGCTTTCTTCACAGCTTCCGGGTCTACGCCAAAACCATGGTTCTGGGTCGTGATCTCCGAGCGTCCACTGATCAGGTTCTTCACCGGGTGATTGAGACCACGGTGACCATGATGCATTTTGAACGTGGGAATATCATTGGCCAGGGCCAGGAGCTGGTGCCCCAGGCAAATACCAAACAAGGGCTTTTCTTCTTTCAGGATCTGTTTAACGGTAGCTACTGCATAATCCATGGGAGCCGGAT
Organism: Bacteroidota bacterium; assembly: GCA_029561255.1. GTDB lineage: Bacteria > Bacteroidota > Bacteroidia > Chitinophagales > Chitinophagaceae > JJ008. Next base: position 19,164 of record JAKQJH010000278.1, read on the forward strand.
CGCCGGGACCATTGGAGATAAAATAGCCATCGGGCTGGAATTTTTTTACTTCTTCCAGCGGGGTTTTGGCCGGGAATACTTTTACATGTGCCCCGCGGTCCACCATACACTGGAGGATATTCTTTTTCACGCCATAGTCCATCACCGCGATCCGGAGTCCGGAAGCTGCATCCCCCAGTTCATAACTGGAAACAGTGCTTACTTTGGAAGCCAGCTCCAGCCCGTCCATATTGGGGGTTTCGGCCAGCTTTTTCTTCAATACTTCAATATCGGTTGTCTCGGAAGAAATGATACAGTTCATAGCACCCTTGGTCCGGATCTGGGCCACCAGTGCCCGGGTATCCACCCCTTCAATGGATACTACCTTGTTGGTTTTCAGGTATTCATTCAGGGAACCATTGGCCATTTTGCGGGAATACTGGTCTTCCAGGTTCCGGCCGATCAGGCCATTAATCTTCACACTGTCCGATTCCACATCCCCATCTTTCACCCCGTAGTTACCGATATGCGCACTGTTCATGATCAGGATCTGGCCAAAATAACTGGGGTCGGTAAACACTTCCTGGTAACCGGTCATCCCGGTATTAAAACAGATCTCGCCAGTGGTCGTCCCGATGGCGCCAAAAGCCTGGCCATGGTGCACGGTTCCGTCGGCTAACAATAAAACAGCGGGAATGGAGGAATTAGGCATTTTTCAGGGCTTTGTTTGTTTAAAAACAAATTGCGCAAATGTAGGGCAAAAAAAGGGAGTACGAGGCAGGAAAAAAAACTGTTTATCCACGGAGATATTGACAGGGGGATTGGGGGAATGGGGAATGGGAATTAGGTAACGGGAATTGGGGGAATGGGACAAACGCAAAAATTCGGGAAATAAAAAAATGAATCGTCATCCAAATATTTAATAATAGTCTAAAAGCAAAGCGACATCTTTTCAGATGCCGCTTTTGAAAAAGTTCGTATTTGAACCTTAACACAGTCTTTGGATGGATATTAGATCAATTCGTTGTATCATCTTGCCATTAATGCATGATGATTTGTAAAGCTACGTGTTTTCCAAATACAATTCACGTTTTACATTTTACCCTTCCGATTTATCCCCCGAAGCTTTAGCGAAGGGGGGATCAACAGCTTCCCGGGCCCGAAACTAATCAGTATCGAAAACTACCTGATTACAGTCTACGGCAAAAATTAGTTCCGCAGACTCCGCTAAGGGTTGGTGTTTTCTCCAACCCACTGTCAAGAGTTGGTGTTATCTCCAGCCCACTGTCAAGTGTTGGTGTTATCACCAACACTTCTTGTTGGTGATAACACCAACAAGAACGACCGCCATCGGTTGGTGTTATCACCAACCGAGGCGGCCGCTAAATGGTTTCGATAATGAACCTTAACTACTGATCTTTTTAAATGGATATTGGATCGCTTTTCTCGCTGTTAGTTTTGGTGCGACCCCTTGCAGGATCAGCGTAAAGTTAAAGGGATTTAACATTCGGTGTAAACGCCGCTAAAAAAAATCATTGATTTGGCGCAACAAGAATAATCTCAATATATATCCGTTAAAAGAAAATACCGTAAACAGGGTAGTGATCATGATCAATAATTTTTTACTTTCGGTTCTGATCATTTAAACCTGCATGCCCCTTATGAAAAAGATTATCCTGGTATTTATAGCAGCACTCCTGTTCGCCAATCAGCTAACCGCGCAGCATTGTCCCTTTGATGGAGGACATATTGTTGTCATAAAACTGACCGATGCCCATGGAAATATTATTACTACAGCAGACAGCACGCTTTTTCTGACAGAAACCCCCAACCCGTTAGCCGACTCCTGTACCTACGCCAAAGGACAACTCAACCGTCCTTTTGACCGCCCCGAAAAAAACCTGGTAAAAAAATACGAAGGCTCCTGGGAGTATAGAGCCGCCCTTTACCTCGAAGAATGTACGTTCAAAGAACCCGGCCATTTAGTAGTGGTACTGAACATGGCCCAGCGCAGCTGCATGATAGAACGAAACAATCAGTTTACCTATCTCGAGCGTCACTTTGAAATACATCAGAAAACAAAAAGTGGAACAAAACTGCTGGCCACCGTCCCCATGGATAAAATTTACCCATTATGCACAGCAAATGGGAATTGGAGCAGGATTGTTGCAATTGAACTTATTATGGAAGACTAACAAACAGAACGGCTGTTTAGAAATTCAACTTAGAATTCAAAAGTAAAAATTAAAAAATGGCAGCCTTAAAGTTGAAAACACTTTACTGTAATTAATACTATTAAATACAGATTCATTTTTTGACTGCTACCAAGGCCATTCTGTGAGCCAATAGTCAACTTTCTGCTTTAGTTTTTTTTACTTTTGACTTTTGACTTCTCACTTCCTCTTCCCCAGCAAAAACTTCTCCCTGATCACATCCTGCACATGCACCCCGCTGATTTTACTCTCCAGCCAGGAAATCACATCTAGGTAGGCAAAAGCACGGGCTTCAAGCGGATTGCCTTCATATTTTCTCAGCTTATTCAGCAATTTCTCGAATTCAGGTTTCAGTGCATGCGCCCCCACACTGAAGGAACGACGCAGGAAGGAAAACATCTCCTCCTCCACCTTACTCAGGTTACCCATCTTGGCCATATAGCGGTATACCGATTTGATCAGGTATTCAAGCAACTCAAAATTGCCTAGTTCATAGTGCGCAATCAGGTGCAGCAACCGGGCATAACATTGCAGATCGGTGCGCAGATCGCCCTTCTGATTAATGATCCGGTTCAGGTAGTCAATGGCTTTCTCATTGTTCCCGCTGCCAAAAT
>JAKQJH010000311.1 GCA_029561255.1 Bacteroidota bacterium
TTAATGACATTTCACAAAACACGCAATAATAAATAATCAGTAATTAATAATTTTCCTCCGGTTATTACCCGTTCATAAATACTCTTTCCGATACTACAAATGCCCACCGCCAAGCAAAAGAAAAAATTCCGCCGTTTTATATTCATCCTGGTACTACTTGCCCTTTTGGGAGTTGCTGCCTGGAGAGGCTGGCAGTGGTGGCAGTTGCGGGAAGCCCGTTATACCCATTACCCGGCTTTTGGGATCTCCATTCCCGGTGGCTATTCCATTCATGGTATTGATGTGTCCAAGTACCAGCACCTGATTGCCTGGGACGGGGTGAAGAAAATGAAGGTGAAAGAGATTCAGCTGGGCTTTGCCTTTGTCAAAGCCACGGAAGGCACCGGGTACACCGATCCGCAGTTCAGGCGCAACTGGAGAAAATCACGGGATGCCGGGATTGTGCGAGGCGCCTATCATTTTTTTACACCCTCCCGCGATGGAAAGGCCCAGGCGGCTAATTTCATCAGCGAAGTAAAACTGGAGGAGGGGGATTTTCCTCCGGTGCTGGATGTGGAGCAACTGAACAGCACTCTGGTTTCCCAGCTGAAACGGGAAGCCAAAGAATGGCTGGAAATCGTGGAAGCTCATTATGGCATCAAGCCGATCATTTATACCAATGTGGATTTTTATAACCGGTATCTGGGACAGGAGTTTGATGAATATCCCCTCTGGGTGGCCCATTATTACCAACCAGTTCAGCCCCGGATCAGGCGGGGCTGGGTACTTTGGCAACACAGTGACCGGGGCCGGGTGAACGGGATCGTCTCGCCGGTTGATTTTAATGTGTTTAATGGCGATTCCGCCGAATTCAGACAGCTGCTGATCCGCTGAACAGGAAAAGTCAGGCCGGGCAAATAGTAGTAACTTGGTTTTTCAATTCATTACATGGAACAGGGCTGGGATAATGATGTAAAAGACTTTTTTGTAAAAATCCTCAATTCGGTTGCAATGACTCTTTTGTGGGCTTTGGCGGCCGTTACTGCCGGACTGTATTTTAAACTGGCCATTGTTGGAAGCACGTCAATGACCGTCACCATTATTTTTTACATACTATTGGCTGTTACTTTTTACGGGCTGGTTCGTTATTTGTACAGAACATGGAGGAAAGCCTGAAAATACCCTTGGGAGGGGATTGTCCGGATTACAGATATCCCTATTTTAGTCATTCATTCAACAACCGTATGGAGTTAAAGCTAATTAGTAAACGGATGGTTATTGCCGGCGCCTTATTGATATGGACCATTAAATTGTTCGTCCGTCCTTTTTTTCATTTTGATCAACCCCTGCATTTTTTCCTGGGTATTGCTCCAAACTTCCTGGGTTCTTTTCTCCTTCCATTTGCCGCCTGCTGGTTTTTCAGTGGCCGTACCCATTTAATCGCCCGGGTGTTGCGGGTAGATGGGATCACCGACCTTCGTCAGTTCTGCCTGCTCGGATTTGGCATGCTGGTGCTGAATGAGTACCTGCAACTGATCCCCGTATTCGGCAGAACCTTCGATTATTTTGATATCCTGTTCTCGTCTTTCGGACTGGTGCTTTCCTATTTTGTCTTTGGTAAACTGCAGCAGAAATTGCAGCTCGCTTAGCTGCTGTGATCGGCAATGATCACCCATTTCCAGTTTATTTTACGGAAGAGCAGGTTGTAATGCCCGCCGATATCTCCAATGCTGCGTTGGAGGAACCATTTTCCCACCACGAAGTAATACTCATCGGATAATCTTTTTACCGTTAGTAATTCGAAATGAAGTTTTCCCATGGCCGCCGTATCCGGGTAGCCCCTTTTATAGTTGTTCAAGGTATTGGTCCAGCCATAGGTCACCCCGCTTTTCCCGATAAACATCAGGGAATCATTTTCCCAGTAGCCGTCCATAAAGCGATCAATATCGCCCCGGTTCCAGGCAGCGGTCTGCTGGTCGAGCAACTGGCGGATTGCCATTTCATCGTTTGATTGGGCACCTGCAGATGCAGTAATGAGCAGACATACGAACAGGATGTATGATTTCATAAGCCAGTAAATTTTTATTAAGATAAGCGAAAAGCGGGAGACCGGTCAATGTTCACAATCATCCTCATGGGCGTGGTTATGAACCTGGCAGGAGCGGTAATTGTTCACGTGCGCTATAACAATCAATAATACGGCGGGAATCAGTAACCAGTTATGGTATTCCAGTAAAAACTGTTTCAATACCAGAAAAACAAAACCGGTATAAAACAGCCCCATCGGCAGCAGGCTGTGATGGTGTTTTTTATAGCCATGATAAAGGGAATAAGTACCGATCAAAAGGGCCAGACCGATCATACCTATCTCGAACCAGAGATGGTGGATGATATTGATACCAAAAAGGGGGAGTGTGCTGAAAAACAAAGGCAGCAGGGCACAATGAATGGCACAGGCCAGTGAAGCCCCGATACCTAATGCGTCCCAGTTGATTTTACCTTTCATGCGAGCCGGTAAAGATATGAAAAGGCAACATAGTTGCAAAATCTTATCGAAAAAGTATATCTGAACTATCCGGGGCTTAACTTTGTTTTTTAAAGGATACAGTATGTCGAAAAAGGGCTGGATTTATACCTTGTTTTTTGTGACACTGGCCTTGGGATTCTATTTTGCCCTCGCCCAGATCATTCCCGGATTTACCACTCCCAAAGTAGTGCCGGTCAGTTTTGTACGCCCCTTCCGCTTTACCACGCAGGATGGGCAGCCTTTTACGGAGAAAGACGTGGCCGGTAAAGTATATGTGGCGGAATATTTTTTTACCACCTGCAAGACCATTTGTCCGATCATGAACAATCACCTGCGGGAAGTATACAATGAAATGAAGGACGAAAAGGATTTCCTGATCCTTTCGCATACCTGTGATCCGGAAACGGACTCTGTGCCCCAGATCAAGAAATACGCGGACTCCATGCAGGTGGACCATCGCCGCTGGGTCTTTTTGACCGGCCGCAAAGACAGCCTGTATAATGCGGCCCGGATCAGTTATACCATCGATGACCCGAACAATAACCTGAAACGGATCGAAGACCAGTTTTTGCATACCCAGTTCTGGGCCCTGGTGGACCGGAATGGAGATGTGCGAAAAATTTATGATGGCATCAAGTACCAGGAAGTAAAGGATATGATAAGGGATGCTAAAAAACTGATGAAAGAATAACGTTATATGCCCAAACAAGCAACTCAAGATATTGAAACCCGGATTGCCGCTTTGCTAAAGCGTTGTGACCTGAGTGTAACCGAGAGCCGTCGCAAGATCCTGCACCTGTTCCTGGAACAGCCCGGTGCCCTGGCCCATGGGGATATCGAACGCAAAGCTGGCGAAAAATTTGACCGGGTTACCGTCTACCGCACTTTACAGGCTTTTGTCGAAAAAGGCATCATACATACTATTCCCACCGCCGATAATTCAATCCGCTACGCCCTCTGCAAAGACGAATGTTCCGGTGGCCACCATCATGATCATCATGTACATTTTGTCTGCTCCCAATGCGATAATACGTATTGCCTGGATGATGTGGTGACTCCTGATATCAAATTGCCTAAAGGCTACCAGGCAGAACATGTGGAGGTAGTGGTGGAGGGGGTTTGTAAAAACTGCAAAGGATAAGGCAAAGAACTCCTCCTTCGTTAAAAGCTTCGGAGGACAAGCAAGAAGCCAAGATGCCATAAAGAAAAGAACCAAGAACCAAGATACCAAGATGCCAAAGAAGCATCAAGCATCAAAATTCAAATAAGTTCCAATATTAAAATCTCAACCCATTCTCCGGGGATATGGTTGGAATTTGGAGATTAGCAACAAATACTTCAGGGTAGAAGGTGATACTTACTTAGCACGACTACCGACTACTAACTACGAACTACTAACTTCTTCTTCAGAGCTCTTCCCGACCTTTATTAAACGTAAAACTTTAGGAAAAAACAAAGCCCCGGTGTAGAAACATCGGGACTTTAGGTTAAGGCTCTGATTAGTAGCTATGTTTACTGCAGTGATTAATTGCAGCAATATGGTTTAGTGCAATGGAGCATCTATTTTTCTGATTCAAATGTAGTATGTGGTTTTCACATTTCCGAAAAAATGATATACCACTTTCGGGGTATTTTTTACCCTTTAAAGCGTATCCAGCTCAGTTTTAACAAATTCCATCAGATCTTTTATGGCAACCGGGGAGAAATCGAATTGTAAACCAGCTGTTTTGAACAATTCGGGTAAGGTTTTCGTGCCACCCAGCTTCAGCGCATTCACATAATTACTGACGGCTTTTTCCGGATTTTGCTTGTATTGCTTCCACAAACCGATGGCACCCAGTTGTGCTATACCATATTCGATATAATAAAAAGGCACTTCATACAGGTGCAGTTGCCGGTGCCAGGAATAGAGTCGATAGGCTTCCAGACCGGAAAAATCAATCTCGGGTGAGGAAAACTCAGCCAGAATTTCCAGCCATTTTTCTGCTCTTTCTGTAGCCGAATGAGCGGGGTTTTCATAGGCCCAGTGCTGAAACTTATCAATAGTGGCGATCCAGGGGAAGATCGTGATCACGCGCTCCAGCTGTTGTTCTTTCGCCCGCTTCAATTCCTCTTTTTCCCGGAAAAAAACCTGCCAATGGTCCATCGAGAAAAGTTCCATACTCATACTGGCCACTTCTGCAATCTCGGTGGGATATTCTTTGAATCCGTTCAGTTCCAGTTCATGGGAAAGGAAGGAATGGATCGCATGTCCGCCTTCATGTACCATAGTGGTGACATCATCCAGTGTACCGGCCGCATTCATGAAAATAAAGGGGGCGCCGGTTTCCGCCAGCGGACAATTATACCCTCCCGGTGCTTTGCCTTTACGGCTTTCCAGGTCGAGCCGGCCCATTTCCCGCATTTTAGCCAGGCAATCCCCGAAAAAGGACTGCATAGTGTTGAAACATTGAATGGTTTTTTCAGTAAGCTCCGCTCCGGTCTGGAAAGGTCGCAAGGGTTGTGTACCGGCTGGTTCCGCCTCAATATCCCAGGGACGCAGGTCGCTCAGTCCGAGTTTTTGCTTTTTGGATGCATAAAGCTGGTTTACCAGGGGCATCACATGCAGTTTGACGGCTTCATGAAACTGGTAACAATCTTCTTTTGTGTAATCAAAACGACCCAGTTCCTGGAATCGGTAATCGCGGAAATTGGCAAAGCCCGCGTTCAGGGCCACCTGGTGGCGTTTCTGCAAAAGCGAACTGAATAATTCATTCAGGGCCTCTTTATCCTGCAATCTTCTTTCGCTGATTTTGCGGTACACCGATTCGCGTAAACCGCGGTCCGCATCTTCCAGGAATTTGGCCGCCTGTTGTAAAGTGTATTCCTGACCATTTACCTCTACGGACATTTTACCGGAGATCATGCCAAACTGCTGTTGCATCACATTCAGCTCAGCGGTAATCGCGATATTCTCCTCGCGGAAAAGATCGATATTCTTCTTTACGTTCCGCAGGTAGGTGAAATATTTTTCTGCATCCAGTTCTTTGGTAAATGGACAAGCCACCAGTTTTTTATTCAGCTTATCCGCATAAGGCTGAATCATCGGCTGGATCTCCATCATAAAAAAGTTGAAGGATTCTTCCAGTTCTTTATTCTCCGTATCACAGGTCATACGGATCTGGCGCCAGCAGGCATCCTCACTGATCACGGCTTCCAGTTCACTGGCATCCCTGAGCCATTTTTCCAATTCGGTTACGGAACGGATCTCCCGTTCATCCAGGTTGCTGAAAAAAGGAGCCAGGCTATCCCAGTTCTTAATGGCGAAGTCTTCCGGTAAAAACTGACGGGGAAGTTTTTTGATGTCGGCACTGAATTTCATGGTATTCATTTTTAAAAAGCAAAGAGCCATCCTGATCAAACAGGCTGGCTCCGGCTCGCAGCAGGTAAGTGCTGCAACTGTAGTATATTATTCTGCTTTTTTCTTTTTGGCAGGAGCTTTTTTGGGCTTCTCTTCAGCTGCTTCAGCTGTTTTTTCCACCGGTTCTTTTTTAGCTTTTGCTTTTTTCACCGGTTTTTCTTCAGCTACGGGTGCAGGAGCAGGGGCGGCTTCCACCACTTCTTCTTCCTCTTCGGGTATTTCGCTCAGTTTGATCTCCACATTCGCCGCTTTAAGGATGGCGAACCACTTCACCATTTTCTTCATATCGCTGGCATATACCCGGTCAAAATCCATATCGGGGTAGGCTTTACCAAAATAGCTTTTTACGGCAGCGGCATCCTTATCATCGGGTAGTTTCAGACCTGCTTTATCCATGGCGGTAAAAATATCCACCAGGTTCACATTATCACGAACGGTATATACTTCAATACTTTCCAGGTGTGAAAAGTTGTGGACCCGGGTAGACACGAAACGGGTGCTTTGATCTTCCAGGGAACGCACGATGGCTCCGTCGGTTTTACTGCTGAGTAATTCGAATAAACCCGGGAGACCGGTCACGGCAACTAATTTACTGTATTCCATATCTTTTTTAATAATTAGGGACTGCAAGATACTTGAGTTCTGCCAAATCGGTAGATTTGAAATTAAAGTTTCCCGGGAGCCGAACGTTTTTCCGGAAACCCCCGTCCTATAAAACGGAACTTTCCTTTACCAAAAAAAAATTTGTCAATGAAAAAGATGTTTTTCCTGCTGCTGACCTCCATTTCCCTGTCAGCAGCCGTTTATGCCCAGCCCGGTGGTTTTCAGCGTCAGACTGCCGAGGAAAGGGTAGCCAGGGTTCACCACAAGCTCGATAGCGCCTTTAAACTGGAACCGGCCAAATTGGCCACTTTAGATACGGCCCTGACCGTCCTTTACAAGAAACAGGATGCCAGGATGCAGGAGATCTTTTCCGGTGGCGAAAGGCCTGACCGGGAGACCATGATGGCGGAAAGACAAAAATATACAGACGCCCAGGAAGAAATCCTGAAAGCGGTCCTTACAGCCGAACAATATGCGATCTGGAAGGAGAAAATCCAGCCCTCTATGCGTCCCCAACGCCCCGGTGGTGGTGGCGGTGGTCAGCAATAAGTTTTTTTCGTATAAGCATAAGCAACAAACCGTTCCTTTTCCAGGGGACGGTTTTTTTATGGGTGGAGTGGAAATATGGGGAAAAATCAGGAACTTTTGCCAAAATCAACGACATGCAAAACGCCATCAGCTGGTTCGAGATCCCGGCTACAGACCTGGAACGGGCCACCCGTTTTTACGAAACCATTTTTGGAGTCAGTCTCGCCGTTATGGACCTGCCCAATATCCGGATGCGGATGTTTCCCCTGGATGATATGATGACACAGGTAGGCGGGGCCCTGGTAGACAGCGGGGGCTTTCATAAACCCTCCCTGACGGATGGACCGCTGATTTACCTGAATGGCAACCCTGACGTACAGCAGGTGCTGGATAGGGTGGAAGCCGCAGGAGGTAAAATCATGATGCCCAAAACAGAAATTTCACCGGAATACGGCGATATGGCCGTAATTATCGATACAGAAGGCAACCGGATCGGGCTGCATTCGGTGCCGGGTGGACAATAGGCTCCACAACTCGTTAATGAATGATTAAGCAATTCAGATAACCTGATCAACACTTTTTATTATGCAATCAAAAGCGACCACTGTCGAAGCATATGTAGCCGAGTTGCCGGAAGACAGACAAAAAATGATCAATGAATTCAGAAAAGTGATCAAAAAAAACCTGCCTAAGGGATTCCAGGAATGCATGAACTATGGCATGATTGGCTGGGTGGTGCCACATAGTAAGTATCCGGGTGGCTACCATTGTAATCCAAAAGATCCGTTGCCATTTATGGGACTGGCCTCTCAGAAAAACAGTGTTAACTTCTATCATATGGGGATCTATGGCGATCCGAAACTGCTCAAATGGTTTACCGATGAGCATGCCAAAGCCTCTCCCAAAAAACTCGATATGGGCAAAAGCTGTGTACGGTATAAAAAAGCGGAGGATATGCCCCTTAAACTCATCGGCGAACTGGCGGCAAAAATTTCAGTGGATGAATGGATCGCACGCTATGAGAAAATGCTGAAAAAGTAAATGAAATTTCACTCATTCATATTCTGTCTTTTTCTCAGCTCAGTATCCAATGCCCAGGATACCCGCAACAAGATTGCCTATATATTATGGCAGGACACTGTATCTGGTCAGAATTCAATCCGTTTGATGAATCCGGATGGCAGTGGGGACAAAGAATTGGTCAATTACCCGGGCAGTAACTGGATGGTGTTTGCCAGCGGTCATCAGATATGGTTTACTACCGGAAAAGACACTGCCGGAAAAAAAAAGGGCTTATACAACTTTGATCTCAACACCGGGAAAGAGACATACCTGTTTGACAGCAAAGGCCTTTATCAGGATATTGATTTTGACCAGGAATCCGGTCTTTTTGCCGGTGGATTTGGCCATAAACCTGAGGAAAGAAGCAAGACACAGTATGATATTTTTCTTTTTAATGAAAACGGAACAATCAAACGGCCGGTTACTATGGATACGGCCATTGACCTGGAACCAGTTTTTTTTCCGGGGACAGACCGTATCATTTTTCGGAGTAACAGGGACCTCAATCCGGTTAGTTGGGGTGAGTTTGAAATTTATAGTATACGAACCAATGGAACTGACTTGAAAAGACTGACATTTAACCCAGATACCACCCGGAATGTGTTGAAAGCCAGCAATCCTTTTCTCAGTCCTGACGGGCGAATCGTTTTTACAGGATACCGCGATGGCACATACCGGCTTATGATCATGAATCAGGATGGAACAGAACTCAAACCGCTTATACCCATGGATGATATGGAGCAAACCTCCTGCAGTTTCTCACCAGATGGAAAGCAGATTGTTTTCACGGGCCGATTAAAAGGTAAAAGGAATAACGATCTGTACCTGGTTAACACGGATGGTTCCGGGCTCCGCCAACTGACCAATGACTGGAGAAGAAAAGTGCAACCATTTTTTATTCAAATGAAATGATATGAGAAAAAGCTGTTTCCTTTTATTTGCAGTCTGTTTAAGCACGGTTGTCTTTGCCCAGAATGATAAGTATAAGATTGTCTACAATGTTTTTGAAGACCGGGAGAAAGACAATTATGAAATCTACAGTATGAATATGGATGGTTCTGATAAAAAGAACCTGACCAATACGCCGGGCGTGGAATGGGTTTATTATGCTTATGAAAACAAAGTTTATTATGTAAGCGATAAAGACACCTGTCACCGGTGTTATTTCCTGTACGAAATGGATGCAGAAGGAAATAATAAGCGCAGGCTTACCAGTCTGCAACTGGAAGACAGCTGGATGGGCAGTCGCAAAATGGGTAAGGAAATGATTGTCCTGGGAAGAATCGGGAAAACAGTCCGTAGCCAGCTCTTCCTGGTAAACCTGCAGGATGGTTCCTATAAACAGATTACCGATGATACCGTTTCTAATAAGCGGGATCCGATGTTTTTGCCCGATGGGAAACAAGTGGTACTGGCCTATCGTCCGGATAAAGCCTTACGGAAAACTGTTCCTGATGAACTCTGGAAGTTTGAATTGGTTGAACAACCCGATGGGATTGTTCGCCTGAGTAAAACAGGTTTACAGCTCACACATTTTCCAGCCGGAGATACGAGTACCCAGTGGTTTGAATATCATGCCGGCCCCCCGCAATGGAATCCGGCAAAAAAGTATATCAGTTATATGTCAAAACAAAATGGCCAGGGTCAGATTTTTGCAGTAAACCCGGATGGGAAAAAACAACGTCAGCTGACCGCGAATGGCCCGTTAAGCAATGGTTGGCATAGCTGGAGCCCGGATGGAAAATGGCTGGCAATGGACCGCTCCACGCACGAGGGTAAGGAGTTTGATATCTACCTGATGAATGTTAAAACAAAAGAAACGATCCGGCTCACCCAGGATGTAAAATCAGAAATGGCGCCGGTGATTGTGAAAAAGCCGGGATAATCGCCATTGAATATATTAGTTGATGTAATAAAAAAACCCGGATCTTGATCCGGGTTTTTTTATTGGAGTCCATAATTACTTATTTCTCCGGAAGGTTATTTCCATCGACTTTATTTCTTTTCCACCGGGTGACATATACTGTTCCATCAGTTGTGTGTTCTCATCTACAATTTTCAAGGTTTCCCGAACATCAATCTGTTCTTTTGTTTCAGGATCAGTGTTCTTGCCTTTTAATGAGATGGTTTTGTCCGCTTCATTCCAGGTGCCTTCCATGTACATCAGGCCACTACCAAAATTATCAAACCAGGTACTCCAGAACACCCCCCGGTGATTATCATAACCAGTCTGGCTGACTCCATTGAAAGGCATACCGGCCCAGTTGGCAGCATGGGTGCTGTGTTGGATCAACCCGTTATTGATCATCTTATTTACCGATTTGGCAATAATGGAATCCGGAGGTAAGTCCGGTTTAGCCCAGAATTTAATCGTGGTGGTCCAGTTGCCGTCCCAGGATGCCATCATTTTATGCATGGCACCCGGCATACTATAAGCCATCATATTGGCGGCTTTAGTGGCCGAATCCAGTACCGGGTCGGTACTTTTAGTATTGCCTGAGTTCTCCGTATTACCCGGATCAGTGGCGGTTTTGGAATCATTATTACAGGCAGCCATTATTAGAGAGGCTGACAAAAGAAGAATGATTTTTGATTTCATATCAGTTGGTTTATTGTTTTTTACGTTTATAGGTTCCTTCCATGAATTTCATCTCTTTGCCATCTGGGCCTGCACCATACATAGAGGAGGTGTAACTATTTTCATCATGGTACACATTTACCTGGCGGATGGGACTGTCTTTGCCCGTTACAGGGTCTGTTTGTACCCCTGACAGGCTCAGGGTTTTTGTCGCCGGATCATAATCGCCATTCATGATCACCATACCGGAACTGAAGGTGTCGATCCAGCTGAGCACAAATTTTTTTTTTGCATTGTCATATCCTAATGTGCTTTGTCCCTGGAAGGGCATACCCATCATAGTACTGGTGAAATGGCCGATCTGGAACAGTCCGTTCATGCTCATGGTCACCACATCAGTCGAAGCAGATTTTGTGGGTGGTGCGGCAGGGTCCATCCACATCTGCACTTCGGATTCCCAGGTGCCGACGTGGGAGGCGAGCCATTTATGCATCGCACCAGGGGTCATAAAATCCTGCCAGGCCTTCATTGGATCTTCCTGGGCATGGCTGGTAATACTAAAAAAGGTGAGCAGCAGGCAGGCAGCTGCGGAAATGATTTTTTTCATAACTGTGGTTTTTGGTGCTATTAAGCTAAGAAACTCCTTTGTGATTTGGTAAAATTGGGGATAAATGCAATTTTTCAGGGATGAGTAGCCGGGTTTTGTCCCAACTGACTGATTTTTATCTGCATCACTGTAGCAATACTGGTCGCCCTTTCTTTTGCCTGGAAGGCTTTTTCCCCTTCAAACAACTCATCCACCGATTCTTTAAAGTAGTGCAACCAGGTCACAAAATGAGCCTTGGTTAGCGGGGATTGATGATGCAGGTCCAGGTGAGGCTGCATGGCATTTTTCCGGTACGTGTCCGATTGAAAGAGCACGTTATCCCAGAAATCAACCAATATGGGAAGGTGGTGACCCAGGTCTATTTTGGCCACATCGGTAAAAAGGAAACTGATGGAGTCATCAGCCAGCAACTTTTCATAAAAGAGGGTGACGAGTTGCAGCAGGTCTTCCCGGTTGCGGATATCATTTTTCATTGATGTGGGCGAAAAGCCGTTCCGCATCGGATTTATTGAAAAGCTGAGTGCCGTCATTCATGGTGGCCGCACTGCCACAGGCGACCCCAAACTGAATGGCTTCTTTCAAGGTCTTCCCTTTCTGCAGGGAATAAGTGATGCCAGCCACCATACTATCACCGGCTCCCACCGTACTCTTTTTTTCAACGGGCGGGGCTTCTACAAAATATCGTTTATCCTCACTGATCAGCCAGGCACCGAGATGTCCCATTGATACCACCATGATTTCGGTAAAGCCATCACGGATCGCCTGTTGAGCTGCGTCGGGCACTTCGTCTTTATCGAGCCATTCCACATTCAGCATTTTACAGAGTTCCCCGATATTGGGTTTGATCAGAAAAGCATGTTTGCCTTTAAGTGCCTGCAGGGCCGGACCACTGGTATCCACAATACAACGCGCGCCCACGGCCGCCGCATTTTTAACGATCAGTCCATAGAAATAGTCAGGAAGACCGGGAGGGAGACTGCCACTGGCCACTACAAAACTGGGAGCAAAGGAGCGGATCTGGTCCACCATGGTTTTTACGGTTTCTTCCAGCACTTCGCGACCGGGGAATGTAAAACGGTACTGGTTGTTGGTTGAGGTTTCTAATACAATCCAGTTTTCACGGGTTTCCACCTTGGTATCCACGGCATGAAAGAGGATGCCTTCTTTTTTCAATAAAGAACAGAGCATATCACCATTGTGCCCGCCTGCCGGGAAAAGTGCCACTGAAGATGTTTCGAGTTTTTTTAGCGCCTTACTTACGTTAATGCCGCCGCCTCCGGGCTCATTCACCACTTCAGCACAACGCAGTTTGCTTTCGGGTTTCATTTTTTCCACCCGGGAACTTTTATCTATACAGGGATTGAGTGTTACAGTTAAGATCATGCGAAAAATATTTTATTTGTTTCCGGTATCCTTATTAATCTCTTTCCATACGGACAGGAACCGGTTGTTTAATGTTTCATAATCTGTATAGCCTTTGGACAACAAGTAGAATTTCTGGTCGGCAACCTGCAGCAACACCTGCGGGAAGCCGGTCACCTGCAGTTGTTTGCAGAGCGTAAATTCATACCTGGCTTTTTCGATATACTCCTCACTGTTCAGCCGGGAGTAAAAGCTGTCTTCCGGAATGCCGTATTTCACCAGTAAATGACGGTACGCTTCATCATCGGTCAGGTCTCTCCCCTCATAATTCAGACTGTACTGAAGGTCTGCTGCAAAAGACACCTGGAGATCCCGGTGAATTTCCTTGAAAATACAAAGGGCCGCCGCCGCTTTTTCTGAATGCATAAACCAATCACTCTGGTCTGGATTCCTCATATGCCAGAGAAAATCCTCCCCGAAACGGATGCCGGTCCGTTCCTCCACGGTTTTATAGGCCTCCACGATATAGCCGGCAATTGAACTTACAGGCCTGGCTGCTTCTTTGGGGATCATACCCCCGGAGAGTACTTCAAATCTCATCCGGTCTTTCCACTCGTCCGCGATTTTTTTAATAACCGGACTGAAGCCATAGCACCAGCCGCAGTAGGCATCATAGCAATAATAAATAACCGGCTCCATCAGGCGAAGATAAGATGACATAGAATATTAATTACCAAACCATCTCCTGTATCGGTCATGTTTTGGAATTATTTCCGGCATACGAAACATTCTCAGGTGATTAAGATGGCCGATTTGATTCCTGTCACCCGTCAATGTGACCTGTATCATATATTCACCCCGGCAGGTTGATACTAACTTCAGAGAAGGCTTAAAAGGAGGTGATTATGAAAAGAATAATTCAACCCATACTGATTCTGTTGTTGATCGTACAAGCAGTCCCGGCACAGGTATGGCAGCCGCTAGGACCGGATGATACGAACTGGCCCTATACCGGAGGCATCAATTACTTATCAGCGGCTATCAGCGGTCAGGGCGTTCCGTATGTGGCCTATATGGACAGGGGGTTGGGCGATAAAGCCAGCTGCAGAAAATTCCAGGGAGGCCAATGGGTGGATGTGGGACAGCGGGGGTTTTCAGAAGGGGCCGTTGCATTTACTTCCATCGCCATTAAAGACAATGGTGTTCCATACGTGGTATACCAGGAAAACAATCAGAAGGCCTCTGTTAAAAAATTTATTTCTGGCAACTGGGTGAATGTTGGCCAGCCCGGTTTTACAGAAAGTTATGCATTAAACACGTCCATCGTCCTTGATGATAATGGAACTCCTTATGTTGTATATATTGATGGATATGGGCCAATGGCCGGCGCAGTTACGGTTAAAAAATTCACCACGGGTCAATGGACTACTGTCGGACAACGACAATTTTCAGCTGGCAAGGCGGAAGCACCTTCAATGGCCATTGATAATAACGGCACACCCTATGTAGTCTACCAGGACTGGACAGCAAATTATAAAACGGTGGTTAAAAAATTTACCGGAAGCAACTGGGCGGAGGTGGGTAATATTGACCACTTTAGTTATAAGGAAACAAAGATTGCAATTAATACTAATGGGGTGCCTTTTATAGCATATCAGGATGAAACCGCCGGTCTTATACGGGTTAAAAAATTCAATTTGGGAATATGGAAAGATATTGGGACATCCGGTCTCCCTGCAGTGGTAAATGGTCCTGTTCATCTCGCTATCAATACGCCGGGTACACCTTATGTATCTTATGTATCCTACTCCCCTGAATCTAACTATGTAAAAAAATTTACAGGAGGTAATTGGGTCGAAGTGGGGGTGCCGGGTGAAGCAGGTGCTTTAATCGGTTTTGATGGTCAGCATGTTCCTTACGTGTTTTCAGAAACTGTCCGCAAACTGACTAACGGGCAATGGAAAGACCTGGGTACCCGGTATGGATTCTCTGCAGGGTCGGCAGCAAATGTAGCTGCCGTAATGGATGGCAACGGTACACCTTATGTAGTTTACCGGGACCTGGCAAATAACGGGAAAGCCACCGTAATGAAATACGAGAACGGCAGCTGGATGAATACAGGGAGCGCCGGATTTTCAGCTGATTCTGCCTGGTATACTTCCCTCGCCATTAAAAATAACGGGGTGCCTTTTGTCGTGTATAAAGACAAGGGGTCTAACGGGCGTGCCACTGTAAAAAAATTCAGCAATTACAGCTGGCGAAATGTTGGACTCCCTGGCTTTTCAGCCGGTGAAGTGGCATATACTTCGATCGTTTTGAATAAAAATGCGGTGCCTTATGTGGTTTACAAGGATTTGGCATATAACGGGAAAGCAACGGTCAGAAAATTTACAGATGGAAGTTGGAAAAATGTAGGACCTCCCGGTTTTACCCAGGCGGCTGTAACAAATACATTGATCCGGATGGAATGTGGAACAGTGCCCTGGATTGTATACCTAGACCAACTTAGCGGGAATGTGGAACTGCGAAAATTTCAACAGGGAAACTGGGTTGAGATTCCATCACCCGGACAATCATCCTCAGATGTGGATATGGTAATAAATGAATGGGGAACCCCCTATGTGTTTTTTCGTGAATATGCTTATCCCCGGCCTTTAACAGTGAAGTATTTAACGGGTGATACCTGGACTACAGCGGGCCCGCCGGTTGAAACTGCTGAGAATTTTGAATTCTTCAATCAACAGATTCTCCTGAATGCCGGAAGCGATCCATATGTCTTATATACAAAGACGGGTCCGGTACAGCCAGAATCATTTGTCACCCGGGAAATAAGTGTGAAATATTTTAACGGGTCTGATTGGGCGGATATCTGGCCGGCCGGCCTGGGAGGTATACATGTATCCGCCGCCACTTTTGCGTTTAAACCCACTGGTCAGTTATTTGTTGCCTATCATCAAAATAATGGCCGGGGGATGTTTGCGAAAATAGCAGAAGCACCATACTATAACCCTGCATCATACGCCAGGAACAGTATGAGCCAGACTGGCCCTGAGCCGTCAACCAGCGATAATGAAATATCAATGCATGTATATCCTAATCCGGTTGTGACAAATGCCGTTGTTTATATTTCATTGAATAATGCATCCAGTGTTGCGCTTCGCCTGTCAACTTTAAAAGGTCAATTGATATGGGCCAAAGAAGTATCCCTGTCCCAGGGATTATCTGTACTTGATTTACCAGTCAGCCAGCTAAACGGAGGTGTATACCTGCTTACAGCAAAAACAACGGATGGCCGGATAACCACTGTCCGGATCATAAAATAACGCAGTAATAGTAAAACTAAAAGCGGACCACCGGCCCGCTTTTAGTTTTAATGCGCTTCCAGCCAGTTATTCCCTTCGCCGCACTCTGCAATCACCGGCACTTCATTGGGTAGCAGCAGGGCCGTCTCCATATTTTCGAGTATCAAGGGCTTCAGTTCATTCACTTCTGTTTTCAGTGCATCAAATACCAGTTCATCATGCACCTGCAAAATCATCCGGCTTTTCATGTTTGCCTTTTTCATCGCCGCATGTACTTTCTGCATCGCCAGTTTGATCATATCAGCTGCCGAACCCTGAATCGGGGAATTGATAGCGTTTCGTTCCGCAAATCCCCGGACCGTGAAATTGGAAGAGTTGATATCGCGTAACCAGCGCTTACGTCCCATCAGGGTTTCCACAAAACCCTGCTCCCGGGCAAAATTGATGGTGGTATCCATGTATTGCTGGATACCGGGAAATTCCTTTTTATAATTATCAATAATCTCTTTGGCTTCAGTACGGGAAATACCCAGATTATCGGCCAGGCCAAATGCTCCTTGTCCGTAAATGATACCAAAGTTTACACTCTTTGCTTTGTAGCGCATCTCTTTGGTTACTTCTTCAACCGGAACATTGTACACCCTTGCCGCAGTAGCGCTATGAATATCCGTTCCTTCTTTAAAGGCCTGGCACATATTCGGATCGCCACTGATCGCCGCCACGATCCGCAATTCAATCTGGGAGTAGTCGGCAGAAATCAGGATATGATTCTTGTCTCTCGGTACAAAGGCTTTCCGGATTTCCTTTCCCCGGTCCGTCCGCACCGGTATATTCTGCAGGTTGGGATTATTACTGGCCAGCCTTCCGGTAACGGCCACGGCCTGTCCGTAGGTGGTGTGCACCCTTCCTGTTTTTGAATTGATCAGCTGGGGCAATGAATCCACATACGTGGATTTGAGTTTGGTCAGTTCACGGAAAGTGAGGATATCATCCACGATCTGGTGACCCTTGGCCGCCAGTTTTAGTAATACATCCTCCCCGGTCTGGTATTGACCGGTTTTTGTTTTTTTAGCCGACGGATCGAGTTTCAGTTTATCAAACAATACTTCACCGAGTTGTTTGGGCGACGCCAGGTTAAAACGGACTCCTGCCTGTTTGTAAACACTTTCTTCCGCGGTCTTCGCGTCTTTCTCCAGTTCTTTAGAGTAATCATTCAGAAAGTCCACATCCACTTTGATGCCTTCAAATTCCATATCCACCAGCACTTTCACCAACGGGTTCTCTACTTCGTTGAACACTTTCTCCACTTCTTTTTCCTTCAGCATCGGGGTGAAGACATTTTTCAGTTGCAGGGTGATATCCGCATCCTCCCCGGCATATTCTTTGATCTTTTCTATTTCCACATCCCGCATCGTACCCTGGGACTTTCCTTTTTTCCCGATCAGTTCCTCTATATGCACGGGTTCATAACCCAGGTATTTTTCAGCCAGCAGATCCATACTGCGTTTGCCATCGGGTTCTATGACATAATGCGCCAGCATGGTATCAAAGAGCTGACCTGCTGGTTCAATGCCGTACCATTTCAATAAGAGTAAATCATACTTGGTATTCTGGCCGATCCAGGTGATATCCTGACTAGTAAACAACGGTTCAAAACAGGCGAGTATGGCTTTGGTGGCGGATTGATCGGCCGGGCAGGGAACATACCAGGCTTCTCCCGGGTTTACGGAAAAACTGAGTCCGACGAGTTCGGCTTCATTAGCATCAATACCGGTGGTTTCCGTATCGAAACAGATCTCTTTATGTTTTTTAAGTTCGGCAACCAGTTTTTTAATCGCTGCTTCTCCCTCCACGGCTTCATACTGGTGGGGGGTGTTGTTTATATTATGTTCTACAGACAAAGAAGGACCTTCTTCACTGTCATCGGTACTGGTTGTTTTTGCCGGTGGGGCTGTTTCAATAATATTACCAAACAGATCGGTCTGTACGCCCTGGGGTATTTCTTTTGTAACACCCGTGGCCCCGGGACCGCCGGCGGGAAGATCTTCACCCAGCAAACGCTTGCCCAGGGTACGGAATTCCAGTTCACTGAATATCTCTTTTAGTTTTTCCTTGTTCCAGTCTTTCAGTTTAAAATCCCCTTCATGAAATTCCACCGGCACATCCGTAATGATCGTAGCCAGTTTTTTGGATAGGATGGCCATTTCCATTCCCTTCTTTACTTTCTCCCCCATGGCTCCCTTGATCTTATCGGCATTGGCAAGGGTGTTTTCCAATGATCCGTATTCTGCCAGGAATTTGGCGGCTGTTTTCTCTCCCACACCCGGTATACCAGGAATATTATCTACGGCGTCACCCATCATGCCCAGCATATCCACCACCTGGCTGACGTCTTTGATATTCCATTTAGCACAGACTTCTTCCGGTCCCATGATTTCCGCATCATTGCCCTGGTAAGCGGGTTTGTAAATTTTAACTTTATCTGAAACCAGCTGGCCATAGTCTTTATCCGGGGTAACCATGTACACTTCATACCCGGCTTTTTCGGCTTGTTTGCTGAGGGTGCCGATCACATCATCGGCTTCAAATCCGTCTTTGTAAATGATAGGTATATTAAAGGCTTCAATGATTTTCTTGATATCCGGTACCGCAAGTAGGATATCCTCAGGGGTTTCCTGGCGGTTGGCTTTATAATCAGCAAAATCAGTATGCCGTTCTGTAGGCGCCGATGTATCAAAACAAACCGCCATATGAGAAGGCTTTTGTTTATTGATCAGTTCGACCAGTGCATTAGTGAATCCAAACTGGGCATTGGTATTCTTACCCTTGGAGGTAAGGCGGGGGCTGCGTATCAGCGCATAGTAGGCCCTGAACACCAGGGCAAAGGCGTCGAGGAGAAATACACGTTTATCCATGGCTCTAAGGTAGGAATTAGTCCACAGTTGGCAGTCGGCAGTCGACAGTCCACAGTCCGGATCTTGTTAAGAAAGGATAATCTTGTTTTCTTTGAATGTTCATTTTTTTACGGGATCACCGTCCCCCTCTCCTGAAGGACTACGGTGTGGACACAAGTTTATGTGGATTGAATAAATGATGATCTTTGACAAATGGCAGAACTAACAAGCTCATTTCCAGACTTCAGCGGTTCGTTTGGAGATAAACGTATTGCAAAAAAAGCGACACAAGTGCT
>JAKQJH010000326.1 GCA_029561255.1 Bacteroidota bacterium
AGTGAAGGATACAGGAATACTCCGCACTGGCTGTAGATCGCCGGCAGGTCGGTGTTTTTTACATAACCGGTCAGAATAATGTGGTCAACCAGTTCCGGACAGCCGATCTCATTGAGGAGGCTGGCCAGTTCTTTCCGGTCATAATCCAGCATCACCAGTTTGTAATCGGTGGGGTGTTGCTTTCTGAAAGCGGCAAAGGCTTCCAATACTCCCTTTGTGTTTTTCTTGGGATCGGTATTGCCCAGAAAAAAGAAATAATGATCCGGAAGCTGATACAGTTTCTTTACCCTGTTTAATTCAGTTTGATCCGCAACCGGTTTAAAATGCGTGCTAACCCCGTTATAAACGGCGGTCAGGCGGTTGTCGTTACTCATGCCAAAGAATTCCGCGATCCTGTTTTTTTCAAAATGGGAGACAGTGATGATCTTCCGGCTTTTTTTCATAATACGGGGCACGATCAGTTTGCGATAGATATTACCGAACTTCTGGTAAGGAGTCGCCGTACCGGTCAGCATACCGGTATAGGAACGCTCCATGTAGATAATATCATGCAGGGTCAGCACGAGGGGAATGCGGCAGTTGACCGGCGCGGTGTTACTGGTACAATGCAGGATATCACAGCCGGCTTTTTCAGCTGCACGGGGTAAGGCCAACTGTTCCCAGGCAGGATAGGAAGAAGCCTGAACTTCCACGATATGGAAATTGGCGGTTTCCCGGATGACGGTATTATCTTCATCGGGACGGACGAAAATGAAATATTCATTCTCAAGATCGGTTTGTTGCAGGTTGCGGATCAGTTCCAGCACCACCATGTCCATTCCGTGTTTTTTAGGACGGAAGATCCGTTGTGCTTCAATACCTATTTTCATAAAATTTGGTTTTAATTTTTCAGGACGACGGGTTATCCCAGTATTTGTTTCCTGATTTTATTATAAACGACCACTTCCAGCAGGTAGGAAAAGACCAGCAGGATGATGATATAGAGTCCGTATTCGATAATTTTATTATTGACAAATTGCAGGTAACTGGCCTCCACTACGAGGTAATGGTGAGCGATATAGATCACATAGGAACTCGGCGCGATATATTTAAAAACCCCGAAAGCGGCATTGAATCCCACCCATTTCAGGTTATACCAGGCAATCGCGCCAAACATGACGATGATGGCAAATACAAAATGCCGGACTTCGATAAAGGGATACGCCACCAGCGGGTAGCTGTATACCTTGGTGTAGGAAAAATTGAGGTAGAGATTCAGGCCGAGTATACAGGTGATGGCCAGCAGCACTCCACCATAGGGCATAACTTTTTTAAAAGAGAAGGCGCCGCCCTGAAGATAGATTTCGGCAAAACGTACTCCAATCCACCAGATGGCGAAATACATGATCAGCCGGTTCGCAATAAAGGGATAAATGAGATAGGAGGCGGCAGCGGTGATGACGATTATATTCACCCATTTGTTCAGTTTTTCCGCCGGTATCCGGGTAGCCAGTACATAGTAAAGCATATAGAACCACCATTCATAGGAAAGGGACCAAAGTACCCCGTTGCCCATATAGGCGGCAGATATCACATTGGGTTTTTGGGAAATCACATCCTGCAACATGAATAAATTACCCAGCAGGCTGCCCCATTCCGGATTGGCCAGTTCGCCGGCATTGTAACATTTCAACAGGTAACCCAGTACATAGATAAAGAAGAGGGGAATATAGAGCCGGATAAAACGCCGGATAAAATAATATTTGAAGGATTTATCAGCTGATCTTTCAAAAGTGTATTTAATCACGAAGCCGGACAGCACAAAGAATACGATAACCGCTTCCGGTCCGAAGCGGAAGAGGAGCCCGATATTGACGCCGAAGAGCAGGATTTGCTGGGGCAGCACATGAAACAAAACCACATAAAGCGCCGCAAATCCCCGCAGCGCTTCCAGTTTTTCTAGTCTGTTCTTTTTCATAGGTAAAAATTTTACAAATACTGCTTTATCTGCTGCTGCTCGTATGCTTGGTATGAATAAATGTTTTGTTAGCGCCTTTGGTTTTCAACAGCGACATAAGCATCACCAGCATCCCGCTGGGCAGACTGATCAATGCCCGACCCGTTTTCCAATTGTAAAAGGAACGGGGTACAGACAACAGTAAGGCCAGCATACAGGCGGCGGTGATGGCGAGCCAGGCGGTGGAATAGCTAATGCCGTTATTCAGCAGGTAATTGGCCCCGATAAAGAGGGTGCTCAACAGCAATAAGGCACCAATGAGTAATACCCTGGGTGGTTGAATAAACTGAATTGCTTTGTCAAAATAATCCAGGTTGCCTTTTGTAAAGAGATGACCGATTGCCGGAATAATATCTTTTTGGAAATAATGAATTTGTGCAGACAGCCAGCGTCTCCGTTGATTGCCAAACACATCGGCTTTCTGTACTTTTTCGTCATAGATCATCGCGTCATCCTGGTAACTGATCCGGTGTTTGGCTTTGAGCATTTTCAGTTCAATTTCCTTATCAAACCCACCAACGGCTTTTACATCGGCCATCATGGTTTTGAAAAAGTCATAATAAAAAGCCATACCGGATCCGATAATAGCCGAAGAGAGTCCCAGTACGCGGTGGCCTTTACGGAAAATATGGTTGTTAATTTCTTCACTCGCCGCATCCAGTACCGCCCAGGAATTATTCTGGTTTTTGGCGGTACGATGACCCTGTACAGCAAAAGCACCCTGTGCAAAGGCGGCATTCATCTTCAGCAGGTAATCAGGGGCCATGATATTATCCGCATCGAGGATCACTGCAATATCGTAGTGGGAAGTAAGTGTGGCCATCCCTTTGTTCAGGGCTTTGGATTTGGTGCTCTTGTCAAAACTGACTTCAATCAGTTTTACAGGCAGGGTTCTCAGTTCAGCCAGGGTTTCGGGTTGAAATGAATCGGCAATCACCACCACATCAAAAAGACCCATGGGGTACTCCTGCAGTAAGGCCGATTTGGCCACTTCCACAATGACTTCATCCTCCTTATAACCGGGAATCAGCACGGCGAATTTCCGGTGCCTGTCGGCTTTTGCGGATTTCTTTTCCTTATAGAATACGCCGGCCACGGCAAATATGAAAATATACAGGGTGGCTGATCCGAGTAAACTAAGTAGTATGACCTGTATGATATTATAAACTAACATGATAATTGAGTTAAAAGTGGTCGTTTCGGGTCTACTGGTTTTTTATGCGTGACGGGCATTTTTCATTTTCCTGATTTTGGTCCGGGCTTTTAATGCATACTTGCGCAGGAAGGGCAGGTATTTGCCGCTTTTGAGGTTGTACAATACCGACTCGGATTCAAAAATCATTTCAAAAGTTTCGGTACAGAATACCGGCTTTTTGGTAAGCCGGTTGATCTCCCTGGCCTGTCCCAGTTCGCTTTCGACAAAAAGGGTGTACGGTTTT
>JAKQJH010000329.1 GCA_029561255.1 Bacteroidota bacterium
TGAATCATGAAAAAGATTATTAACATAAACCTCAGTGGCCGGGTCATCCCGATCGAAGATGCTGCTTACGAGCAACTGCAGGCCTATATTGAGAGTCTGCGCCGCTACTTTGCCCACGAAGAAAGCCGTGATGAAATCATCAATGATATTGAAAGTCGTATTGCGGAACTGATGAGCGAGAAGGTACGGAAGGGGGCTTCCTGTATTACCGATGCGGATGTGGATGAGATCGCCAGCTCCATGGGTCGTCCGGAAGATTTTGAAGCAGAAGAAGTAAGTCCCGGCGGAGAAGTACCACTGCAAGGGGCAAACTATAACCAGGGCAGCCAGCACCAGAGCAGCGGTAGTCATACACCCGGTGCCGCCCCGCATGCCGAAAGGGAAAAAGCCCCGAAGGGTCGTTTGTATCGTGATACCAGTGATAAGTTTATCGGGGGTGTATGTAGTGGTATCGCCGCTTATATGAATGTGGATCCTGCCATTGTGCGTATACTTTTTGCCATCATCACTTTTGGTGGTTTTGGTTTTGGCTTCCTGGCCTATATCATCATGTGGATGATTTTACCGGCCAAAGATCTTGAAGAATATTCTGGTAAACGCCTGTTCCGTAATCCGGAAGAGAAAGTAATTGGTGGAGTTGCCAGTGGTTTAGCGGCTTATTTTGGCAAGAGCACATCTACCGTTCGGCTGATTTTCGCCGCCCCGATGATCCTCAATATTCTGTTCGGTACACTCAATGGATTCCGCTGGAATGATTTTGACCTGTTCTGGAATATCGGCTTCAGCTCGATCTCCGGAACCTTTATCCTGATCTATATTGTTCTCTGGATCGTATTACCTGAGGCCAGGACCACTTATCAGAAAATGGAAATGCGTGGAGAGAAAGTAGACGTGAACGCGATCCGCCAGAATGTAAAGGAAGGCGTGGATAATATGAAAGAACGGATGAAGGGTTGGGGTGATGAGGTGAAAGAAACCGCCCAGCAGTTTTCCAACAAAGCCAGAGAATTTTCAAATACCCGTGGCCGTGAGTTTGCCACAGAGGTCAATCAGTCAGTTCGCCGTACCGGTGGTATTGGCCATGCCATCGGGGTATTGTTCAAAGTTTTTTTCCTGTTTATATTCGGTACCATCGCTTTTGCGCTGTTCATTGCCCTGATTGCGGTGCTGTTCAGCATTCCGCAGTGGTGGGGACTGAATGAGTTCCTCTGGTCCAGCAGCTGGCAGCAGGTATATGCCTGGGGCACATTGATCTTCTTTATGCTGGTCCCCCTGATTGCTTTTATTGTGTGGGTGGTTCGACGTATTATGAATGCCCGGGCCGGCAGTACTTACCTGGGCTGGACCTTTGGCGCGATGTGGACCCTGGGATGGATTTCACTGGTCCTGCTGATCACCAGTATCAGCCGTGATTTTGCCCGGAGTGATTTTAAGGATAACGATCCTCCAATTACATTCAGTACTCCGAAAGGTAAACTGGTGGTAACAGTAGCTCAGCCTGAACTGGAATATACCGGTAACTATGGATGGATCGACGGGGACATCAATGGCTGGGATTTTACCGGCGACAGTATGCGACTGGCAAATGTATGGTTTGATGTAAGCGCCTCTCCCGATTCACTGTATCATTTGACCGTTCGTCGTGTGGCCAATGGACGTACGGATGAGGAAGCAAAGATCCGCGCCGCCGAGTTTACTTATACTACACTCCTGCAGGACAGCCTGCTTGACCTGGCCAGCAGTTATTCCATAGGTAAGAACAGTAAATACAGAATACAACAGGTGGGCATCCTGATCCAGGTGCCGAAAGGAAAGAAAATCCGCTTTGATGCTTCGGTGACCGATAAACTGAATATTGGCCGGGTAACAGTAAACCGTCGCAACCGTCGTAATATGGGAATTTCAATAGAGAATGACTATGATTTTTCCTTTATGAC
>JAKQJH010000332.1 GCA_029561255.1 Bacteroidota bacterium
CTGATCCGTGTGATCCGTGGCTGAAACTGCCGCAGGCAGTCCTTTGCCGAAGGCAAATCCCCTTTTAGGATTTCAGCAACAATTCTCTGGCGCAAACCGTGTAAGTTTGCAGCTGCATGCGCAACCGAATTTTCATATCCGCTTTTTCCGCTCTCGCCCTCCTTTTTTCCACGGTGATCAATGGACCAGGCTGTGCCAATATCGTACCCCCGCAAGGTGGCCCGAGAGATACGATTCCCCCGGTATTACTGAAATCCAATCCCGGCGATTCGGCAGTAAATTTCACCGGTAACAAAATCGTGTTCACCTTTGATGAATTTGTGGATGTACAGGATATCCAGGGCAACCTGCTGGTATCGCCCATGGCAAAGATCAATCCGGTGGTGGACTTTAAACTCCGGGAAGTGACCGTGAAACTCAAAGATTCACTGGAGGCCAATACCACTTACACCCTTGACTTTGGTAAAGCACTTAAAGACATCACCGAAGGAAATATCATAAAAGATTTCAGGTATACTTTTTCCACCGGCGCCTATATCGATTCCCTGGAACTGAGGGGAAGCGTGCTGATGGCAGAAACAGCAAAGCCGGATAGTACCATGATCGTCCTGCTGCATACCAGTAAGGATGATTCCGCTGTGGCAAAAGAAAAGCCAAAATATATTGCGCGGCTGGATGGCAAGGGTAATTTTCATTTTAAAAACCTGCCGTCGAAAACATTTTATATCTATGCCCTCAAAGATGAAGGGGGGATGCGGCGTTATTTGAACGAAAAGCAGGCATTTGCCTTCGCGGATTCTGCTATTATTATGCAATTGAAAAATGAGCCCATTTCCTTGTTTGCCTATGCGAAAAAAGAACCAGCTGTCCAACAGTCACTGGCCGATTTCGCTTCAACTGGCAACAAACCCAAACCAGGTGCGGCAACCGACAAGCGGCTTAAATTCCAGAGCAGTATCAGCAATAATCAACAGGACCTCCTGGGTGACCTTGAACTGAAGTTTGAAACCCCGCTGAAGCGATTTGACAGTACAGGGCTCCGGCTGTATACCGATTCCACCTATGAACCGGTTACCGAGCTGGTGATGCAGACGGATAGCCTGGCTACCACCATTACCCTGCGAACGCCCTGGAAGGAAAACACCCTGTATAACCTGATTTTAGATAAAGAATTTGCGGAAGACAGTTCCGGGAGAAAATTATTCAAGACGGATACGATCAGTTTTGTGTCAAAGAAAAAAACGGATTATGGCACACTGAAAATCCGGTTCCGCCAACTCAACTTAGACAAAAACCCGGTACTCCAGCTAATCAATAGCCAGGGCACTGTCAAATCCTTCCCATTGACGGGCACTGAATTCAACCAAACCCTGATCAATCCCGGTGATTATGAGGCCCGCATCTTGTCCGATGAAAATAAGAACGGAACCTGGGATCCGGGTCAGTTTTTCGGCACCCGCCGTCAGCCTGAAAAAGTAACCCTGATCGGACGTAAGATCACGGTGAAGCCGAACTGGACAAATGAATATGATATAGATGTGCAGTAGCTAGTGCTTCGGCAAGCTCAGCATGACAAGAGCTGCTGTTGTCACCCTGAGCTTGCCGAAGGGTGAGTACACCAAAACACCATTACTTTAAAACTATCACTTCACCCGACTATCTTTGCTCCATGCAATTTTCCTCTTCCTTATTGGAGAACGCCGTCAGTGAATTTGCCAAACTACCCGGTATTGGTAAAAAAACAGCTTTACGGCTGGTGCTGCATCTGTTGAAGCAGGACAGCAAGGAAGTAAACCAGTTCAGTGAAGTCATGAGCCGGATGCGGTCGGAAATAAAATTCTGCCAGCGTTGTTTTAATGTGGCCGATGGGGATATCTGTTCCATTTGCGCCAATTCAGCCCGTAAACAGGAAATCATTTGTGTGGTGGAAAGCATCCGAGACGTGATTGCCATTGAAAGCACCCAGCAATACAATGGGATCTACCATATTCTCGGAGGTATTATTTCTCCTCTCGACGGGGTAGGACCCGATCAGCTGAATATTGAATCGCTGGTAAACCGGGTACAGAAGGAAAAAACAGAAGAAATCATCTTTGCCCTGAACCCCAATATCCAGGGGGATACCACCATTTATTATATCCAGAAAAAACTGCAGGGTTCTGCTGTCCGAATCACCACTATTGCCCGGGGTATTGCTTTTGGCGGCGAACTGGAATATGCGGATGAAATGACCCTGGCCCGCAGCCTCCAGAACCGGCTGCCTGTGGAAAAATACGTGAGTCATTAACTAATTGAAAACGAGTGGTTAAGTCAAAGAATTACCACGCCTTACCCCTACTTGTTTATTAAGGTTTTAAGATGTAATTTTGTAGCACATTCAGGCGGATTTGTTTATTGTTCGGCCTGTCCCCCCGGTTCCCGGGAGAAAACAGAACTAATAAACGGTACGGAACCCCCTCCAGAGTTTCCCAACGTTTATAGTTCATAAATCAGTGAAGCATGAAGACAATCCAGGATTGTTTGAAAGAACGCATATTGGTTATTGACGGCGCCATGGGTACCATGATCCAACGTCATAAATTGAATGAAGCGGATTACCGCGGGGACCGGTTCAAAGACTGGCCCAGTGATGTAAAGGGAAATAATGACCTTTTGAATCTCACCCGGCCGGATATCATCATCGGTATCCATAAAGAATATCTCGAAGCCGGAGCTGATATTTTAGAGACCAATACCTTCAGCAGTACTGTAATCGCTATGGCTGATTATGATATGCAGTCACTGGCTTATGAATTGAATGTAGCCGCGGCCCAATGTGCCCGCAAAGCCATTGAAGAATTTTATGCCGCTCACCCCGAAGCCGTACCCGGCGAAAAGTGGGTGGCGGGTGCGATCGGTCCGCTGAATAAAACCCTTTCTCTTTCCCCCGATGTAAATAATCCCGGATTCAGGGCCGTCAGTTTTGACGAAGTGGTCAGTGCTTATTACGAACAGGTAAAAGGATTGGTGGATGGTGGCGTGGACCTGTTACTGGTGGAAACCATTTTCGACACCCTGAATGCCAAAGGCGCGATCTACGCGATTAAAAAATATTTCCGCGATTACCCGGAGCAAAAGCAATTGCCGGTGATGATCAGCGGTACCATCACGGATGCATCCGGACGAACCCTGAGCGGACAAACGCTGGAAGCTTTCTATACGTCAGTGATGCATGCCAAACCCCTGAGTGTGGGACTGAATTGTGCACTGGGCGCAAAAGAAATGCGGCCGCATATTGAAGAACTCTCCCAGATCGCAGGCTGCTTTGTATCCGCTTACCCCAATGCCGGTTTACCCAATGCCATGGGTGAATATGATGAACACCCGGAAGATACCGGTCATTACCTGGAAGAATGGGCCAAAGAAGGATTTGTAAATATCGTGGGCGGCTGCTGTGGTACCACCCCTGATCATATCCGACATATTGCCGAACATGTAAAAACCATACAGCCTCGGGTATTGCCCGTGGTGGAAACCGCTTTAGCATGACGACACCTCAATACCTCATACTGCTCTCCATCCTTATACTCGTTGTAAATAACTTTTCCATGCTCCGGAAGTTATTTGTAAAAAAGAATTCATAGATGCAATCCACTACTGTAATCAGACCTTACCTGAGATTAGCAGGACTCGAACCCCTTGTAGTACGTCCGGAAACCAACTTTGTGAATGTTGGAGAACGCACCAATGTAACGGGTTCCAAAAAGTTTGCCCGCCTGATCCGGGAAAATAAATATGAAGAAGCCCTCAGCGTGGCCCGCCAGCAGGTGGAAAGCGGGGCCCAGGTACTGGATGTAAACATGGACGATGCCCTGCTCGACGGGGTACTGGCCATGACCACCTTCCTCAACCTGTTGCAGAGTGAACCCGATATTGCGAAAATCCCCATCATGATCGACAGCTCCAAGTTTGAGATCATTGAAGCGGGGTTGAAATGTGTACAGGGAAAATGTATCGTGAACTCGATCTCCATGAAAGAAGGAGAAGCGAAGTTTATTGAACAGGCCATCATCTGCCAGAGTTATGGCGCCGCCGTTATCGTAATGGCATTTGACGAAAAAGGACAGGCCGATACCAAGACCCGTAAAGTGGAAATCTGTCACCGGGCCTACAAAATCCTGACGGAACAGGTTGGTTTCGATCCGCAGGATATCATATTTGACCCCAATGTTTTCGCCATTGCCACCGGTATGGAGGAACATAACAACTACGGTGTGGATTTTATAGAAGCCACCCGGGAGATCAAACAACGGATGCCGCTGACAAAAATCAGTGGCGGGGTAAGCAACCTCTCCTTCTCTTTCAGGGGCAATGACCATGTACGTGAAGCCATGCACAGTATATTCCTGCTGCATGCCATCCGGGCGGGTATGGATATGGGGATTGTAAATGCCGGTCAGCTGGTGGTGTATGATGAAATTGAACCGCAGCTACGGCAGCTTTGTGAAGATGTGATCCTGAATCACAATAATGACAACAACGAAGCCACAGAGAAACTGATCACTTTTGCCGAAACTGTAAAAGCCAAGGGAAAGGTGGAAGTAAAAGACGAAGCCTGGCGGAATAATACGGTTGAAGAAAGACTCAAGCATGCCCTGGTGAACGGCATCACTGACTATATCGACATTGATACCGAAGAAGCCCGTTTGAAATACCCCCGGCCGCTGGAAGTGATCGAAGGACCGCTGATGGCCGGAATGAATGTGGTGGGTGATTTGTTTGGCGCCGGTAAAATGTTCCTGCCCCAGGTGGTGAAGAGCGCCAGGGTGATGAAGAAGAGTGTGGCCTGGCTGACCCCTTTTATTGAAGAAGAAAAGAAAAATAATCCAAATGCGGTTCAGGGTAATGTACCCAAAGTACTGCTGGCTACGGTAAAAGGCGATGTGCATGATATCGGCAAGAATATTGTAGGCGTGGTGCTGGGTTGTAATGGGTATGATATTGTCGATCTCGGTGTAATGGTTCCTGCAGATAAGATCCTGGATACAGCGGAAAGGGAAAAGGCAGATATTATCGGTCTTAGCGGACTGATCACACCCTCCCTGGATGAAATGGTGCATGTGGCCCATGAGATGAAACGCCGTAATATGAAACAACCCCTGCTGATCGGGGGCGCCACCACGTCCAGAATGCATACGGCGGTTAAAATTGCCCCGCAATATGATAATGGCGTATTACATATTCTCGATGCGTCGAGAAGCGTGACCGCCGTCAGTACGTTGCTGAGCAAGGAAAAGGATGTGCTGTTACAAAAGACACAGGAAGAATATGATGCCCTGCGCCATCAGTTCCTGAATAAAAATAAAAAAGACCTGATCGCCTACTCCGAAGCGGTCATCACCAAAGAATATTTTGACTGGAAGAATTACAAACCCGTACAACCGGCCACTGAAGGAGTGAAGGTTTTCAAAGGATTTGATCTGGGTACGATTGCCCGGTATATCGACTGGGGACCCTTCTTTATTGCCTGGGAAATGCCAGGACATTTTCCGGAAGTTTTATCCGATAAAATTTTCGGGACCGAAGCCACCCGGTTATATAACGATGCGCAGAAACTCCTGAAACAGGTGATTGATGAAAATTGGTTCACCGCGGATGGCGTGATCGGTTTCTGGCCGGCAAAAAGCAATAATGCCGATACCATTACTCTTCAGACAGATAAGGGAGAAGTGAAACTGGAAATGCTTCGGCAGCAACTGAAGAAAGCGGTGGGACAACCCTCCTATTCTTTAGCTGACTTTGTAAAGCCCGAGCAGTACGGCCCATCCCCAAGTACCAGTCCGATAAACGAAGACCCGGCTAAAGCCCCTTCCCAAAGGGAAGGGGAGGGAACACCCGGCTATATGTGTGCTGACCCCGGCACTTACAGAATAGTTAAAGAATTTGCTGAAACCAACAGGTCAACCCCAACCGAAGCAGAAACTGTCCTTTGGGAACAGGTTAAGTCAAAAAAATTATCCGGTTTCAAATTCAGAAGACAACACATTATTGGAAGTTATATTACAGACCTCGTATGTCTTGATAGAAAACTCGTTATTGAAATCGATGGACTGATACATCAGTTACCTGAAAATAAAGAAGCAGACGAGAACAGAACGCTGTGGCTTAACGAAAAAGGGTTTAAAGTCATCCGGTTCACCAACGATGAGGTATTATACAAAACAGATGAAACCCTTGATTCGATTCTTGCTGCTTTAAACAGCCAACCCAGCTTGAAGAGCAGTAACAATCTAAGTTCCCCCTTCGGGGGACAGGGGGCCGTTGATTATATGGGTTCATTTGCCGTAACCATTCATGGTGCCAAACAACATATCGACCGTTTTGCGGCCGATCATGATGAATACAATAAAATATTGGTGCAGATCCTGGCGGACCGGATGGTGGAAGCTTTTGCAGAGTGCCTGCATGAACAGACCCGGAAGGAATTCTGGGGCTATGATAAAGAAGAGCAACTCAGTAATGTGCAGTTGATCCATGAAGAATACAAGGGTATTCGTCCGGCACCGGGTTACCCCGCCTGCCCGGATCATACCGAGAAAATTAAATTGTTTGAGCTGTTGAATGTTACAGAGAACATTGGTATTACGCTGACGGAAAGCCTGGCGATGAATCCGCCGGCGTCAGTTTGCGGCTGGTATATCGGGCATCCGAAGAGCCATTATTTCGGATTAGGCAAGATAAGTAAAGATCAGTTGGTGGACTATGCCAAACGGAAAGGCATGCCGCTGGAGGAAGCGGAAAGATGGTTGCGCCCTGTTTTAGAATAAAAAATGAAAAATCAAGATATACCGGTTATCCTGAAAAGGGTAACCGGTTTTTTATTGGGAATATATCGGTGCAATACACCGGGCTTCGCCCTTGTGTAATTTCATTCAACCCCGTTGGGGTTGCGGGGGTCGTCGCAATGGACAAACCCCGGGTTGCACCCGGGGCTATGAAAAGTTCAACCCCGTTGGGGTTAGGAGTGGTATCACCGGATACGGGCAATTTTATTTCCATGAAGTTCTGAATATTAAATTATGAGAAACAAACAATCAGTTGAAATTGTACACCCGATCAAATGCCAATTGATTCCCTACAATCCATTTACAAATCCTTTGTGTAACGCCATACGTCAGTGGTACAAAACACCGGGCTTCGCCCTTGTGTAATATTCATTCAACCCCTCCAGGGTTGCGGGGATCATCCAAATGGCCGAACCCCGGGTTGCACCCGGGGCTATCAAAAGTTCAACCCCGTTGGGGTTGGCAGTGATATTATCGGAATTGGACTATTTAAGTTCCATGAATTGCTGAATATTAAAATTCCGGTCACCTGGCAATCGGTTCCTCCAATTAAAATGAAATCCCGGATTGAATGACTGAATAGCCCGAAGGGCTTAAATTATTAATAGCCCCGGGTGCAACCCGGGGTACGGGACCAACGTGATGCCCGCAACCCCGACTTGTCCGCCGTAGCAAAGCGAAGGTGGAACGGGGTTGAACTATCTGGATGGCATTAACATAACAAAATACCCTAACACTCACCTATTGTCCAATGCATTGAACTGCCAACTGCTGCCTGCCTACTGCCTACTGCCGACTGCCCCTACTCCTTCGTCCACAACCTTTCATTCAATTTCAACTCATCAATAATTTCATAAACAATCTGAATGGTGGACCGGAACTGCTCCAGCCGGCTGAAATCATTGGCCTTGAAAACCGATGGCTCGAAAAGTTCTTTATTCATGGGAATGGCAATATGAATATTTGTCTGAACAAACGACATGGAAGTATCCGTACTGGTCATTTGCTGCAGTCGTACCAGTCGCTCCATAAAAGAGGGCGTGAGGATATAACGGGCTTCCACCTGGTCATTGCTATACACAATAAACCGCTTTTCAAAATCAGGGCTTTCGAGTTTTACTTTTTCAAGTCCGGAAGCGAAGGAAGAAAACAGTTTGTTCAGGAAATTAAGTTGTGGTTTGTTTTCACTCCATACATACGTGCGGCCGGAGAAATTTTTATTAAAATCCGCGATGATAAACATCCCTTTGAAGATTGTCTCCCAACGGGTGTTCTTCCCAGAACTGACCCTTTCTTCCGTATGCAGCTCGGAAAAACAAAAAAAGGTTTTATCGTGGAGACCTTCCACATAATCATCGCCTTTATAGCGGTCAGAACTTTTCAGGTAAAGTCCGCTCTTTTTATAATCTGCCTCAGCAATAAACCGTTCCGGGCTATAACTGAGCGACGGATTGATAAAGGCAACAATACGGCTAACGATCTGTGTTTTAAAAATACCGGTAAATTTCTTTAGCCGGTTCGCAAACAGGATCAGCACGATAATGGCTGCCACGAAAACAACTATGGCAATAATGATAG
>JAKQJH010000349.1 GCA_029561255.1 Bacteroidota bacterium
TTGTATAATTACCATGGTATTCGATCTTGATCTTATCAAAAAGACTTACACTGAAATGCCCGCCAAAGTGGATGCCGCCCGTAAAGCACTGGGACGTCCCCTGACCCTGGCTGAGAAAATTTTGTATGCTCACCTTTTTGACGGAGTGGAACCGAAGGATTTTGAAAGGGGAAAAGCTTATGTGGATTTCGCCCCGGATCGCGTGGCGATGCAGGATGCCACCGCCCAGATGGCCCTGCTTCAGTTTGATACCACCGGCCGCAAAAAAGTAGCGGTACCCAGTACGGTGCATTGCGATCACCTGATCGTGGCAAAGAATGAAGGCAAGTCCGACCTGACCAAGGCGGTAAGTGAAAATGAAGAAGTCTATAATTTCCTGTCTTCCATTTCCAATAAATACGGGATCGGGTTCTGGAAGCCCGGCGCCGGAATCATTCACCAGGTCGTATTGGAGAATTATGCATTCCCCGGAGGGATGATGATCGGAACCGACTCGCACACGGTAAATGCAGGTGGACTGGGTATGATCGCCATCGGAGTAGGAGGGGCGGATGCCTGTGATGTAATGGCGGGACTGAGTTGGGAATTGCTGATGCCGAAATTGATCGGTGTGAAGCTGACTGGTAAACTGAGTGGCTGGACGGCACCCAAGGATGTCATCCTGAAAGTTGCGGGTATCCTGACCGTTAAAGGGGGTACCAATGCCATTGTTGAATATTTCGGCGAAGGCGCCACCTCCATGAGTTGTACCGGTAAAGGCACCATCTGTAATATGGGTGCTGAGATCGGGGCTACGACTTCTACATTCGGATATGACGAAAGCATGGCCCGTTACCTGAAATCAACCGGTCGTACAGAAGTGGCGGAGGCTGCCGATGCCATCAAAGAATACCTGACCGGTGATGCTGAAGTATATGCCAATCCCGAAAAGTATTTTGATAAAGTCATTGAAATCAACCTGAGTGAATTGGAACCACACCTTAATGGTCCTTTCACCCCGGACCTGGCAACGCCAATTTCTCAAATGAAAGAAGCCGCCGCTAAAAACGGCTGGCCGACCAAGGTGGAAGTGGGGCTGATCGGTAGTTGTACCAATTCTTCCTATGAAGATATCAGTCGTGCGGTTAGCCTTGCCAAACAGGTAGCTGAAAAAGGATTGAAAACAAAAGCAGAGTTTACAATTACGCCCGGTTCTGAACTCGTTCGTTATACCATTGAACGGGATGGCTTCCTGGATACTTTCGACAAAATCGGTGCTACTGTATTTGCGAATGCCTGTGGTCCCTGTATTGGAATGTGGGACCGGATGGGTGCGGAAAAACAGGAACGTAATACGATTGTACATTCTTTTAACCGCAACTTTGCCAAACGTGCCGATGGTAACCCCAATACACTGGCTTTTGTGGCCAGTCCTGAAATAGTTACCGCTCTGGCTATTGCCGGTGACCTCACATTTAATCCACTGACGGATACATTGACGAATGAGAAAGGAGAACAGGTAAAACTGGATCCGCCTTCCGGCGATGAATTACCGGTAAAAGGCTTTGCCGTGGAAGATGCAGGCTACCAGGCTCCTGCGGAAGATGGAAGCAGTGTACAATTGGATGTAAAATCAGACAGTAAACGTCTGCAGTTACTCTATCCTTTTGCTGCCTGGGAAGGTACGGATATCAAAGGACTGAAGCTCCTCATCAAGGCTAAAGGAAAATGTACCACGGACCATATCTCTATGGCGGGTCCCTGGCTGAAATTCCGTGGTCACCTCGATAATATCAGTAACAATATGCTGATCGGGGCCGTGAACTACTACAATGAAAAAACAGATAATGTCAAGAACCAGCTGACCGGCGAATACGGTCCGGTTCCTGCCACCCAGCGTGCCTATAAAGCAGCAGGTGTTGGTTCCATTGTTATTGGCGATGAAAACTATGGAGAAGGTTCTTCCCGCGAACATGCGGCGATGGAACCCCGTCACCTCGGTGTACGCGTGGTCATGGTGAAATCCTTTGCCCGTATTCACGAGACCAACCTGAAAAAGCAAGGGATGCTGGCCCTGACTTTTGCGAACAAAGAAGACTACGATAAAATCCAGGAAGATGATTCCATTGATATCGTGGGACTGACCAGTTTTACACCCGGCACTCCTTTACAGGTGGTATTGAATCATAAAGATGGCAGTACGGATACGATCACCGCGAATCACTCCTACAATGCTCAACAGATCGAGTGG
>JAKQJH010000365.1 GCA_029561255.1 Bacteroidota bacterium
CTCTCCGGATTTGGAATCAGTCTGACCCTTGAACAATACCATACCAGCACAGGACTTCGTACGGAAGAATGGGTGGCGCATTGGTTCAGGCAGTACCAGGTTTCTCCTGCACATGCACCGGAAGCAGTTCAGGTGATAATCGGCAAAGCGATTGAAAAAATTGCAGCTAATGGCATTGCTTTGCCTGGGGCTACGGAGATTCTTGACTTTTTCATTCAGCAAAATATAAGAACCGGATTAGCGACATCTTCTCCTATGTCATTGGTAGATGTGGTAGTCGATAAACTACATATCCGGGATCAGTTCCATGTTTTCACGTCCGCCGAATACCTCCCCTATGGAAAACCACATCCGATGGTCTTCCTGGAATGTGCCAAAGCGCTTGACGTGTTACCCGAAGATTGTATTGTATTTGAAGATTCGTTCAATGGAATGATCGCAGCAAAAGCCGCCAGGATGAAATGTGTGGTGGTACCGGCACCTGAACAGGCGGATCTTCCGAAATGGGGGGCGGCGGACATGAAATTGCTCAGTCTGAATGAATTTCTTACTTATAATTCCTTTTAGTTTAACTGTGTGATTTTGGCAGAGACTGACGTAACAAAAGGCGGAGACGAAAACTCAAGATTGCAAAAACTGACCTGAAGTTTGCCATTTACATGTGACACATAAACTTTATTACCTGGCCGGCAATGAAAGTAATTGCTGGAATAGATAAAACTGACGGACACTTCATTGGGTTCCTGCAGCGGATTAAAAATGGCTACATCGGCTGTGGTATAAACACCATCCCGTGGCTCTGTATTTCCGTTATAAGAGTTGAACAATACCGTATAGGAAGGATAACCGAAACTGCCACTGGCTTCAAGCGCAATCGTATTCCAGGTACTGCTGAAAGATTTATTCACGGTGGTGAAAGTAGTAGCCGGGATACTGGACGGGGTGGCCGTATTGTTGGTATTGGTACAGGGCGGGGTTTCCTGTTTTAACTGTACATTGATACGGATGGTATCACTTAACGATGTATTACAATCACTGTTTCCTTCATTCAAACTATAGACCCCACTCTGGGATAGCTTAATATCATTTATCTCAAGTGTATTGGATTGATTGGTGAGATTGGTTCCTGGTCCATTCCATTGATAAACGACATTGGTGGTACCACGGTCCGGAGCTGAGATGACTATATTGTCACCCACTGTGGGTGTCAGGGTATTGGCTGTAAGTGTAAGTGAACCTGCACAGGCCGGTTTCTTTTCACAGGAAGAAAACAACAACAAAAATGCTATCGCGGTCAAAAAAGAAATTTTCATAAAATAATTTGAATGCGAATATATAGAACGGATACCGTAAATACAATGGTGAAAAAACAAAACTATCAATAGCGGTTTTATCTCCTGAAAAAGTAATTGATTCAGATCAGTTTGCTACCTGCATTTTTTCTTTAGCTCATCAAAACAGTCTTTACAGACCTGTTCGGCTATCGCCCGGGTCATCCATTTGGGATCTTCTGTTTTTCTGCCCCAGAATACATGTACATATAGATCATCATCGATGGGAATATGCAGATCCACTGTTTCTTTTTTAACCCAGCGGGTATCAGTCATAACCACATGCAGGCTATCTGATGTTAATTCCAATTCAAGACATTTGCCCGGCAGGAATTTATACACAGTCCCGTTAATAGAAAAACTGAGTTTCAGACTTGCCTGACGATTATCCCATGTGGTTACAACATGTA
>JAKQJH010000367.1 GCA_029561255.1 Bacteroidota bacterium
ACTACTGTACCCGTTACAGGCCGGGTTTGTGCCATTAATCCAAGCAGGGGGATCAGGGCAAACAGTAGCATGAAAAGTCCTTTTAACTGGAATCTTCGGTTCATAATGCAGTTTTTAATTGATAAGCAGAATAAGAAACAATAAGGTCCAATGCCGTTCCCTGCCAGCTTAATTGCCCGTCCGAAATCGGTTAACAAGCGAACAATAAAATGCTGAGAAGAAAATAGTGCAGAAAAATGCCGTATCCGGGATTAGAAAAGAAGTACTGACCTTCTTACAATCGTTCTCAAAATGTTGTTTAGCATCAATTGGTAACATAACATCTTTTCAATTCGGCAAGCAGTTTTCTGTCGTTATTATCAATAATCGGCATAGCAAGTCTACACCGTTATTTTTTATAAGTCCCTGATTACTAACAATATTTTTACGCAATCGTTCCCGGTATCGTGTCCGGAAAACAGGCCTGAAAACTGAAAATTTAAAGTGTGGAAAGCCTGTTTCAGGGTAATCGCCGGACAATCGGTTGAATTTGCAGCAAATAGGGTAATTTACAGGTCTGTTGGGGATATCGGCCAGGATTACCCTGACATCGACTGCAAAAACCACTGGAAACAGACATGAAGTTTGAAGCTGTAACTATAAAAGATATCGCCAAAGCGCTCGGACTGTCCACTTCCACAGTGTCCAGGGCCTTGCGTGACAGTTATGAGATTAGTCCGGAGACCAAGAAGGTAGTGCTGGAATATGCCGAAAAGCTCAATTATCACCCGAATCCCATTGCCCTGAGTCTGAAAGAACGGAGAAGCCGTTCAATTGGGGTCATTGTTTGTGAAATTGCCAACAGCTATTTCTCCCAGGTGATTAACGGAATTGAGTCCATTGCAAACACTAATGGATACAACGTAATCATCTCTCAGAGCCATGAATCGGCGGAAAAGGAATTAGTAAACCTGCAATACCTGACTTCCCGATCAGTAGATGGGCTCATTATTTCCGTCTCAACGGAAACGAAAGATTTCAATTATTTTAATGAACTCCATGACCGGGGAATGCCGATTGTTTTTTTTGACCGGATTGTGGATGAAATACAGACGCATAAAGTCATAGCGGATAATTTTAAGGGGGCTTATGATGCCACCACTCATTTGATAAACAGCGGGTATAAACGGATTGCCACTTTGTGCAATACGGTGTTTCTTTCCATAGGTAAGGAAAGGCTGGCCGGGTATCAGGCTGCGTTAAAAGATCATGGGTTGGAACCGGATGAATCCCTGATCCGTTATTGCCAGCATGGAGGTATGGTGGCGGAAGAGATGGACCAGGCGATGGATGAATTATTCACTCTCCAAAATCCCCCCGATGCAATTTTTGCAGCTGCCGATAAACTTACCACCGGCTGTCTTCGCGCCCTCCGCGCCAAAGGCTTATCCGTTCCCGAAGATGTGGGGCTGATCGGTTTTTCTAACAGCGAGCTGACCGAGTTGTTAAACCCCTCACTTTCAGTCATCCGTCAACCCGCCTTTGAAATGGGAGAAGTGGCTACCAGCCTGTTATTGGAGCTGATCGAAAGTAAAAGACCGGTAACGGATTTCCAGTCCCGGGTCTTGACGACGGAAATGATTCTCCGGAGTTCAACCCGCATGCAGAAAACCCACTCTAAACCGGTGATTTCCTGACCTTTTTCATTTCATTTTCTTTTGGTACGATTGATTTCACCCTTTATATTTGCACTCCCAAACAAAAAAGGGGAATTAGCTCAGTTGGCTAGAGTGTCCCGAATGGAATTCGGGAAGGTCAAAGTCGACAAAAAATAAGGAAGGGGAATTAGCTCAGTTGGCTAGTGCGTCCCGAATGGAATTCGGGAAGGTCAAAGTCGACAAAAAATAAGGAAGGGGAATTAGCTCAGTTGGCTAGAGCGTCCCGAATGGAATTCGGGAAGGTCAAAGTCGACAAAAAATAAGGAAGGGGAATTAGCTCAGTTGGCTAGAGCGCTTGCATGGCATGCAAGAGGTCACCGGTTCGACTCCGGTATTCTCCACTAAGGTCATACTAAAAAACAGTATGACTTTTTTTATGCCATTTACAGTCTATATCATTTATTCAAAAATCATTGACCAGTATTATATCGGTCATACTGAGAATCTGGATGACCGCCTGTACAGACACCGAAACGGCGGTAGCCTTTCCACCAAATAAGCAAAAGACTGGGAGTTGAAGTACACAGAGCAATTCGAGACCCGTTCTGAAGCGGCCATGCGGGAAATGGTAATTAAAGCTAAAAAAAGCAGGAAGTATATTGAGCAACTGATCGGGGAAGTTGGATAGAGCGTCCCGCCGCAAGCGGGAAGGTCACCGGTTCGACTCCGGTATTCTCCACTAAAGTCATACTAAAAAACAGTATGACTTTTTTTATGCCATTTACTGTTTACACTATTTATCCAAAACAGATAGATTTTTTCTTACACCGGCCATAATAAAAACATAACTGAACACTATATCCCCGTTGGTAATAATGGCAATAAGGCCATGCCATCAATCACTTTTAAGCAAAATTCATTTTAAATTTCTGATCTGAATAAATGGAAAAACAAAAAGCCGCTTCTGTTTGAAGCGGCCTTTTGTAATGCTCAGGGTCTGAATTTTATTGTTTTACAAACTTCATGGTTGAGCGGTTGGCCCCGTCTGCCATGACTTCGATAATATATATCCCATTGGAGAATTTTGACAATTCAACTGTTTCTGTCAGCAAGGGTTGACCAGCCGGCAGCACTTTATTATACACACTCACCCCACGACTATCATAGATATGCATCACCAGGGAGGTACGGGCATTGGTGCCATTGACTTTGATATTGATCAGGTCTGTAGCCGGATTCGGGTAAACCTGTTTTAATAAGCTGCCTGATCCTTTTACTGTAACCGTTACCGTATCCCGGTCAATTGCACCAAGATTGTCGGTTACTGCCAGTTCAAACTGGTACACGCCTTCTTCGAGATCACTGAAGGTGGTTTGTACCTGGTCAGGCGTTGCAATGGTAAACCGGGCCGGGCCTGCGATTTTAGTCCACAGATAGCTGGCGATCGTTCCATCTGCATCATTCGCACTACCCGTATGTGTAATGGAATTAGTAGGCAGGGTCATAGACCGGTCGGGTCCTGCATTGGCAGAAGGAGCCAGGTTCGGGGCACCGGTTACAATAATGGTGACCGTATCCCTTCCGATAGCACCCAGGTTATCCGTGGCACGTAACTCAAACTGGTATGTTCCTTCCATCAGGTTATTAATGGTAGTCTGCGCCTGCGTCGGGAATACAATAGTAAAGGAAGCAGGTCCTGCAATTTTTGTCCACTGATAAGCGGCAATTGTACCGTCTGTATCAGTAGCACTGCCAAGTACATTCACCGTGTTAACCGGTAAAGAAATGGACTGGTCATTTCCTGCATTCACTATCGGGGCCTGGTTGACTGCTATCGCCGGATTCACCGTTACGGTTACCGTATCTTTTCCACTGGCACCGAGATTATCTGTAACGGTGAGCTCAAACTGGTAAGTACCCTGCACCAGGTTATTGATTGCCGTTTGTGCCTGTGCAGCCGTTGCAATGATAAAGGTTGCAGGTCCGGCAATTTTTGTCCACTGATAAGTGGCAATCAGACCATCCGAATCAGTACCACTTCCGAAAAGAGTTACATTATTCACCGGCAGGGTGATGGTCAGGTTGCTGCCAGCATTCGCTACCGGAGGCTGGTTGGATGGAGCGGCGGGGTTTACAATGACCGTTACCGTATCTCTTCCAACTGCACCCTGGTTATCTGTTACTCTTAATTCAAATTGATAAGTGCCTTGTACCAGGTTATTCACC
This sequence comes from Bacteroidota bacterium, assembly GCA_029561255.1. GTDB lineage: Bacteria > Bacteroidota > Bacteroidia > Chitinophagales > Chitinophagaceae > JJ008. The sequence continues at coordinate 3,864 of JAKQJH010000367.1, forward strand.
AGTGTCTGCGCCTGTGTTGGTGTCAGGATCACAAACTGGGCCGGACCTGAAATTTTATTCCACTGATAAGCGGCGATCGTGCCATCATTATCTGAACCGCTGCCGGTTAAGGTTAAGCTATTAGTGGGTAAAGTAATGATCCTGTCGGAACCGGCACTGGCCACCGGTGGCAGGTTAGGAGCTGCATTGACGGTGATCGTTACAAATGCATCGGCTGTTGCGCCATTGTTATCAGTAGCAGTCAGGCGGAATACATATACACCCTGTACCAGGTTATTGATCACGGTTTGTGGCTGTGCCGGACTTACAATTGTATAAGTGGCTGGTCCGCTGATTTTTGTCCAGAGATACGAAACGATGCTGCCATCGGGGTCAGTGGCAGAACCAATGAGAGAAACGGTGTTCACCGGTAATATTATACTCTGATCACTACCTGCATTGGCAACCGGCACCTGGTTCGGTGCATTGTTTACATTAATGGTTACAAATGCATCTGCGGTTGCACCACTGTTATCTGTAACAGTCAGGCGGAACACATAAACACCTTGTACAAGATTGGTAATGCTGGTCAATGCTTGTGTAGGACTATTGATAGAGAACGTAGCCGGTCCGCTGATTTTCGTCCAGAGATAAGATACAATGGTACCATCCGGGTCATTTGCGGAACCAGTAAGGTTTACTGTATTAATGGGTAAGGTAATAGTCTGGTCAGCACCGGCGTTGGCTGAAGGAGCCAGGTTGGCAGCGCCGATAACCGTTACCGTAATATAATCCACACCGGTAGCTCCGGCATTATCAGTTACTGTCAGGCTGAATACATAGATACCTTGTGCCAGGTTGTTGATGTCGGTTTGTGCCTGTCCGGCATTTACAATGATTCCAGCAGCCGGACCAGAGATTTTAGTCCAGGTATAAGAAGCCACACTTCCGTCCGGATCAGTACCCGAACCACTTACCGTTACACTGTTAACAGGTAAGGTAATGGTCTGGTCATTACCCGCATTGGCAGAGGGTGATTGATTGGATATACTATTAACAGTAATGGTTACAAATGCATCAGCTGAAGCGCCACTGTTGTCGGTAACGGTCAGGCGGAATACATAGGTTCCCTGAACCAGGTTGCTGATCACCGTCTGTGCCTGGTTAGGGGATAATATAAAGGCGGCAGGGCCGGAGATCTTAGTCCACTGGTAAGATGTGATTGTTCCATCCGGGTCAGTACCTGTTCCGGTAACACTGACCATATTCGTGGGTAAAGTGATCGTTTGGTTTGGACCTGCATTGGCTGTCGGCAACTGATTTGCTGCTGAATTCACCGTAACTGATACTGTATCCCGGCCAATAGCACCAAGATTATCCGTTACCCGCAGCTCAAATTGGTAAACGCCCTGTACCAGGTTATTGATCACTGTTTGTGCCTGGGTGGGGGTTACAATGGTAAACGTGGCCGGACCTGCAATTTTAGTCCATTGGTAGGAAGCAATACTGCCATCCGGATCGGTACCACTACCATTCAGGGTTAAACTGTTAACCGGTAATGTAATGGACCGGTCAATCCCGGCAGCGGCAACGGGTGCCTGGTTAGGCGCAATATTTACGGTTACCGTCATTGTATCACGGTCAATAGCGCCGAGGTTATCGGTTACCCGCAGTTCAAACTGATAAGTGCCCTGTATCAGGTTACTGATCAGCGTCTGCGCCTGCGTTGGAGACGTAATACTGAAAGTAGCGGGACCGGAAATTTTTGTCCATTGATAGGAAGCGATATTTCCGTCTGTATCAGTGCCTGTACCGGTTACAGTAAGACTGTTGGTCGGTAAGGTGATTGTTCTGTCTGCTCCTGCATTCGCCACCGGCGCCTGGTTAGGGGCAGGATTTACGTTAACGGTCACATCATCTGTAGCGGAGGCACCATTATTATCGGTTACGGTCAGGCGGAATACATAGATACCCTGTACCAGTCCGTTTACCGCAGTTTGCGGTGTGGAAGAAGAAACAATGGTAAATGTGGCCGGGCCGGAAATTTTTGTCCACTGGTAAGTTATGATGGAACCATCCGCATCGGTGGCAACTCCGTTTAAAGTAACGGTGTTAACAGGTAAGGTGATCGTAAGATCTGCTCCTGCATTGGCTACCGGCGGTTGGTTAGGAAGGGGGTTCACGGTGATGGTCATCGTATCCCGGTCAATAGCGCCGAGATTATCCGTAACCCTTAATTCAAACTGATAACTGCCCTGTACCAGGGCATTTATCGTGGTTTGCGCCTGCGTGGGTGAAACGATATTAAACGTGGCCGGTCCTGCAATTTTTGTCCATTGATAGGAGGCGATTGATCCATCAGCATCGGTACCGCTGCCGGTTACGGATACGGTGTTGGTCGGCAGATTGATAATCTGGTCTGCGCCTGCATTGGCTGTTGGGGCCTGGTTGGGTGCTGCATTCACGGTTACAGTCATGGTATCCCTTGCTACGGCACCGAGGTTATCGGTTACCCGCAGTTCAAACCGGTAAACACCCTGAACGAGGCTGTTGATGACCGTAGATGCTTGCGTGGGCGAAACGATATTAAATGTAACAGGTCCTGCAATTTTGGTCCATTGCCAGAAAGCAATACTGCCATCGGGGTCTGTACCGGTTCCGGTAACAGTCAGGGAATTCACCGGTAAACTGATCGTTCTGTCTGCACCTGCATTGGCAGCAGGGGACTGATTACCGGCTGCATTTACAGTTATTGTAATATAGTCAATGCCTGTTGCACCGGCATTATCGGTAACGGTAAGACTGAAAATATAAATACCCTGCACCAGATTGTTGATAACACTGGCGGCCTGATTAGGTGTGGCAATATTGAAAGTGACCGGACCTGAAATTTTTGTCCAGGCATAGCTCGCAATACTTCCGTCCGGGTCTGTACCACTACCAGTTACTGTAACCGTATTTGCCGGCAATGTAATGGTTTGATCGGCTCCGGCATTAGCGGTGGGAGGGGTGTTGGTGGCATTCACCACAACACTCATTGTATCTCTTCCAATGGCACCGAGGTTATCGGTCACTCTTAATTCAAACTGGTAGGTGCCCTGCACCAGGTTGTTGATAACGGTGGAGGCCTGGGTAGGAGAGACGATGGTAAAAGTGGCGGGTCCGGCGATTTTGGTCCACTGGTAAGTCGCAATACTGCCATCCGTATCGGTACCAGAACCGGTAACAGTTACTGTATTCACCGGTAACGTAATGGTCTGGTTGGCACCCGCGTTAGCGGTGGGGGCAATATTGGCGGCTGCATTTACAGTAAGGATCATGGTGTCTCTCGCCGTGGCACCGAGATTATCGGTCACCCGTAATTCAAACTGGTATGTGCCTTGAACGACATTATTAATAACAGTAGCGGCCTGGGTGGGGGAGACGATGGTAAAAGTGGCGGGACCGGCGATTTTGGTCCATTGATAAGCGGCAATACTGCCATCGGGGTCTGTTCCGGATCCGGTTTGGGTAATAGAATTGGTGGGTAAAGTGATGGTTTTATCGGTTCCGGCGTTGGCTGTAGGAGTCTGGTTGGGTAAGGCTACACCAAACTCATAGGCACCCCGGTCCGGCGCTGTACCATTAAATGGAAGACCAATATTTAAACCCGCATCTATCAGGTCGCTGCTTGAACTGAATTTGAGAAAATTCAGGTTCGGCAGCGTGCCGTTCGCCTGTCTGGTATTACGCACACCCGTAGTGTCCGTACTCATAAAGTCTGCGGCGGAAGCATTGGTTGTCCAACCGCCATCATTTCCAGCGGTTCCTGCAGAGTTATTACTCCGGACACTGTTTCCGCTGATTTCTACGTCTTTGTCGGTATTACCAAAAGATACATTATTACGGAAATAATGTACCCGGTTATTATAATGGAAATTAAGCCCGGTAATCTTGTTCCGGAAGAAAACATTATTGTATAGCTCTGTGCTGAAGTCGGCTTCATTGATATGTGCTCCGGCATTTGCATTGTCAAATCCGAGACTGCGTTGCAGCCTTCTTTTTACAATACCCACCCCGGCAGGGGTAGTCAGGAAATCCGAGCCCAGTTTAAATCCAACCCCGTCTCCGGCAGCAGTGTTTGTTCCTTTAAAATAGCCATTGTGCCAGGCCCAGCAGGAATCCATCAGTACATAGCCACTGTTTTCAAAAGTGTCAAATCCGTCATCCCCGTTATTCCAGGCGCGGCAACCGCGAACCGTAGTCACGGTATTAAGGCCTACCATATAGGTTAATCCGAGGCCGTCAGAATTCCCCCCGTTTGAGCCACCGTAGTTGCTGTAATTGTCGTGGAAATCGCAGTTCAGGATCAGGTTATTATTACTGTTATTTTCAACAATCATTCCCTCCACATTATTATCACATTCCAGTAACTCGAATATGCAATTATTTACATTATAAGTCTGTAAACCGGCGTCTACCTGGTTGTCATCGGTATACATCCCGGTAAAACGGATTCCTTTTACATGGATATAGTTTCCGGTCAGAAATACCATTCCCCGGTGCCAGCCGTTCGATTTATTAAAGGAGGTTCCACGCGTGATAACAGGTGATTCACCCGGATAGGCCCAGAGCTTAATCAGGTTGCTGGCGGTCCCGTTTTTCCCGGTCAGGTAAGGCTGAACAGTATACGTATAGGTGCCACCTCTCATATAAACGGTGTCGCCTGCTGCAACGGAAGTCCAGGCCCTTTGTAAGGTAAACCAGGGGGCTGTAATGGATCCGGCATTGTTGTCATTTCCCGACGGGGAGGTGTAGTAAACTCTCGCGAATGAGGGAAGGGTAAGGGTAATCAGTGCTGCTACTAGGAGTCTTTTCATCTTTCAGAGGAATTTATACGGATTTATTCGAAGGGTATCAGAGCTATGCTTAACGTGTTGAATTTTCCGGAAAACAAATGATCAGGGGGATGAGGCAGGTGCCGGGCAGGCCTGTATAATTGCAGGCGCCGGATTTTTTTGCGGTTTGGGGTTGCGATACGTTTGTTTACAATGCAACCGGTATGGTTTTCCATCGGATTCAAAAAATTGATTTTTAGAATATTGGTTGAGACTTCAATTGAACTTTTACAGCCCATTCTGAATCTCTATACTAATTTCTTAACTCTGCGTTTGATTTCCTATGAAATAGCTAAAATAATGCCATAGTGTTCTTGAAATCGAGTGTAGGTACTCACATTTTATTAGTACAATGTGCAAAACTCTTTGCGTGTAAATTCAGGGAAATTACCATAGGTAAAATCCATTGATTCAGATTTGTTTTTTGCAATAGTTCAATCGTTATTAAACAATGATTGTGATCAATTTTAAAACTGATTTTTTACATCAGCAGTTACTCTGATTATTTTTGTAGTCGAAGTACTACTTCGAAAAAACACGGCGGGGGATTCGGGATTTTTGAGAAATCTTAATCCTGTATACGGTCTGTAGGGATCAATATTTTATAAAAAATCCGGCTTTATTGGTCCAGGTGCCGCGGTCTGGCGCTATAGTAAAATGTGCACAAATCATTCAGAATCAGAATTAGCAGTAAATACTTACCGGGAAATCAGGAAATACCTTATACGTAGTTTTACTATGGCCTAGGTAAAAATTCAGGGAAAACCACATTTTTTTTTCGTAAACACTACACGATTTCATTTATGATTTGTATCTTGTACTCGAATTGGCCGTATATCGCTGATTATCTTGCAGTACGACCGTATCCTTTAATCCTTCGTAAAGCCCCGCATGTACCTTCATCCTTCGCAAAACCACTGATTCAAGTTAAGCTGATTGGTAGTACAATAAATTAGCCCTAAAGGCTTAAATGGAAACATATGCAGTTAACTTTTTTAAGGCGGGTTTGTGTACCAGTAATGGTGTTAGTTTTTCTGGCTTCCTGTGTGGATACCCGGAAAGCCACTTATTTCAATGGAGTGAATACGGGTACAATCAATGAAAAAACACCTGTCCCGGAATCAATCATAAGGCCCAATGACTTACTGAGCATTACCGTTTCCAGTCTGAATCCGGAAGCAACGGCTGTATTCAATGCACCGAATAATGCCATCAATCAGCCGGGTGGAGGCGCCTCCGGTTACCTGGTCAATGCCGATGGTACGATTCAATTTCCTTTGCTGGGTAGTATCCAGACCGCTGGACTGACGAAGGAGCAATTGAAAGATAAAATCCGTAAATCGATTGTGGATCGCCAGGAACTGAAAGATCCGATTGTTTCCATCCGCTATCTGAATTTCAGGGTAACGGTTCTTGGAGAAGTCAGGAACCCTACTGTGCTGACCATTCCAAATGAAAAAATCTCCCTGCTGGAAGCCATTGGCCTGGCCGGAGACCTGACCATCTATGCAAAAAGAGATAATGTCCTTATTATCCGTGAGGAAAACGGGCTTAAAAATATTCAGCGGATCAATCTGAATTCAAATGAACTGCTGACATCACCGTACTATTACCTGAAATCCGATGACGTGGTCTATGTGGAACCGAATAAATCGCGTGTAGCGTCTGCCAACAGTAATTCACAATGGGTGCCAATCGCCCTTAGTATGTTATCGTTTGGTGTGATCGTTGTAGACCGGTTAGTTAATAATTAAGAACCCAGAAAACTATGCACACATTTCCTAAAAAAGGTCAGCCAGACCAGGAAAAAAATGTATTGAGCCAGGCTTGGTTCAAGTATTTTCCTTATTGGCCCCTCTTCCTGATTCTACTGGTTATTGCCGGGGCAGGCGCTTGGTTCTATGTCAGGTACAAAACCAGCCCTTATTACATCGCTACCGCTTCCATTCTGATCAAGGATGAGAAGAAAGGTCAGGATGAGGCCAAAATGCTGGAATCACTGAATCAGTTATCTGCCAAAAAAATTATCGAAAACGAAATCGAAGTGATCCGGTCCAGGGAATTGCTTTCCCAGGTGGCCAGGAAACTTCATCTCTATGCGCCTATTTACGAAAAACATAAAGTATTACCCCTTTCCGGTTATACTTCTTCCCCGGTACGGATACAGGCCAATAACCCTGATTCGCTGGTGACGAATGTTGGAGATGTGTACTTTACCATGGATAGTTCCAGGACCCATGTGGTGATTAAAGGGGAAGCGTATCCACTCAATAAATGGGTTTCCACTCCTTACGGTAATTTACGTTTTGTACCTAATAATATAACAGGGTATTTACCGGCTCAGCCCTTTTATTTTAACCTGGTGGATCCTAAAAAAATTGCCACTTACCTACAGGGAAGTCTGACAGCCGTTTCAGTCAGCAAACTGTCTTCTGTAATCAGTTTAAAAATTACAGACGAAAACGCAAAAAAGGCGGAGGATATCCTCAATGCACTGATCGTTTCTTATAATGAAGCGGCACTGAATGACAAAAATACCCTGGCCGCCAATACCCTGGCCTTTGTACAGGAGCGGTTAAAGTTTGTGGAAAAAGACCTTGACTCCATCGAGCAAAAATTGCAGCAATATAAAGCAAATCAGGGGGCGATTGATATCGGTTCACAAGGAACGCTTTTTCTTGAAAACGTCAGTGCCATCAGTCAGAAACTCGGGGATGTGAATGTTCAGGCGGATGTACTCGACCAAGTGGAAAAATATGTCACTTCCAAAGATAAATCGGGCAGTATTGTTCCTTCCACAGTTGGGGTAAATGACCCCTTGCTCACTAAACTGGTGAATGACCTTTATACCAACGAACTGGAGTATGACAAGCTGATCAGAACCACGGGGCCTAATAACCCGATGGCACTCACTCTGAAAAGTGAGATTGATAAAATGAAACCCAGTATTCTGGAGAATATACGGAATCAGAAAACAGGTATTAAAGCCAATCGGGATAACCTGAACTCCCTGAACAGCCGTTATTCATCCTTACTCAGCAGCATACCTAAGAAGGAACGTGATCTCGTGGAGATCAGCCGTCAGCAAAATATTAAGACCAGCGTATATAATTTCCTCCTTCAGAAATACGAGGAAACCGCCATGTCCCTGCAATCTTCCATCGCGGATAGCCGGGTGGTGGACAGTGCGCTGTCCTTCGGCCCGATCAATCCGGGCAAGAAAATTTACATGATTGCCGGTTTTCTGGCATTAATTCTGGGAATCGGACTGGTTACTGCCAACGAAATGTTGAAAAGAACCATCCTGTTCAGGCATGAAATAGAGGCATTTACCTCCATTCCAGTGGTTGGAGAGATTGTTCATGATGATTCCGGTGAAGCTATTGTTATCGGACCTGGTAAAAGAACCTTTATTGCAGAGCAATTCCGGAATCTCCGTACTTCCCTGCCATATCTTGGGATCAAGAACAATAAAAAGAAAATTCTGGTGACTTCAACGGTCTCCGGGGAAGGAAAAAGCTTTGTGGTGGCGAACCTGGCAGTTAGCCTGGCCCTGGCAGGTAAAAAGGTGATCGTGCTGGAATTTGACCTGAGTGATCCGACCCTGTGCGATAAACTCGGATTTACCAACGTGAACAAAGGGATTAAAGATTACCTGAATGGAGATGCAGAACCGGAAGATGTGATCAGAAGGACGTCCGCACACGAAAATCTGTTTATCATGCCGGCAGGTCGTCCGCTTCCGGACAATCCTTCAGAGCTGATCATGAGTGAAAAAGTACCCGAACTGCTGCAATACCTTTCCGATATATTTGATTATATCGTGGTGGATTCTGCCCCGGTTGGTCTTTTATCAGACGCGTATGTGTTATCGGCCTATTGTGATGCGACCTTGTATGTCATCCGGCATAAACATACCCGAAAAGTGTCGGTGCAGCGGTTGGATGCCAATAACAAGATCAATGAACTGAAGAATATGGCCATTGTGTTCAATGGGGTGAAATCAAGAGGATTCAGTAAAAATGGATATGGATATGGATACGGCTACGGCTATATTCATAATGAAAAAAGAGATAAAGTAAAGAAGAATAAATCGACCGTTTCTCAGGAAAGAAGTTAGATAGGATAGATTAGCCGACAGGTGTTGTTATGTAGAATGGATGTATTTTAAAATGGCGCTGTTTTCGTCACCATTGTGACTGATGAAGGCGAAGCCGTACCCCGTTCCGTGCAAAAACCAGTTAAGGCAGAGAAATCAATGCTGTGAATGACCCGTAGAATTAAAAATTCTATTGATTTAAGTGTTTTGTTAAACCTGGTTTTATGAACGAAAGTAAAAATTGGTACGCTGTTTACACCCGTCCCAGATGTGAAAAGAAAGTGGCAGAGCAGCTGTCACGAAAGAAAATCGAATGCTATTGCCCGATCAATAAAGTGGTCAGGCAATGGAGTGACCGGAAAAAAGTGGTTTTTGAACCGCTTTTTGCCACCTATGTTTTTGTAAATGCTGCCGAAACTGAACTGGCCCAACTGAAACAGTTGGACGGCGTGGTGAATCTTGTATACTGGTTGCAAAGACCGGCGGTGATTCCTGAGCGCGAAATTGAGGCCATCCGGCACTTTCTTCAGGATAATATTAATGTGACTCTTCAGAAAACGACGATCAACATATCGGACCGTGTCCGGATCATCAGTGGCCCCCTTATGGCACATGAAGGCAATGTCCTTTCTGTGAAAAGCAGGACCGTTAAATTGTCACTTCCTTCACTGGGATACCTCATGATTGCTGAAGTGCAATCGGCCAGTGTTGAAGTACTCTTGCCAAGAGGGTTGACCATGCCCGGACTGGAATATCCGTTACTGGCTTCCAAATAATCAACCGGCCCATCTTCCGGCTATTGGTTATTTTTGAGAGATAATTAGAAAGTGTGAATTAAAACGGCAATCTTTGTTGCCCGATCCTGTACCATCATTAGATACTGCTGCAATGACTATTGTGGCTGGCAGGATCTGTAAACTATGTAAATCTTAATGTTAAGCAGTCTAACCAAGCCGGTTTCCTTTATTAAAAGTCTGGTCAATAAAGGGCACGACCGGAGTATCAATGCCAAAAAAAACATCCTGGCTTCCTTTATTATCAAAGGAGGAAGTATTGCGATCAGCCTGGTATCGGTTCCTTTAACGATTCATTGGGTCCACCCGGATCAGTACGGCATCTGGCTTACGCTCAGTTCACTGGTCAGCTGGTTCAGTTTTTTTGATATCGGATTTGGGAATGGCTTACGTAATAAATTTGCGGAAGCCAAGGCTAAAGGCGAGCATGAACTGGCCCGTATTTATGTGAGTACCACCTACGCGATTCTCAGTATTATCAGTGGATTTATCCTGATTCTTTTTATATGCGTAAATCCATTTCTTGACTGGGCCATTATCCTGAATGCCCCCAGGACAATGAGTGCTGAACTTGGATTGCTGGCACTGATTGTATTTGGCTTCTTTTCAATCGACTTTGTACTTCAGCTTATTGCCACCATTCTGAATGCCGATCAGCAGCCCGCAAAAGCTTCCTTATTCAGTTTTTTAGGGGGCCTGCTTTCTTTGATTATTATATTTATACTGACCCAGACAACAAAGGGTAACCTGATTTACCTCGGTCTGAGTTTTGTCGGCACCCAACTGGTAGTGCTCCTGGTGGCTACTATCTGGCTTTTTTCGGGTAAATACAAGCCCTATGCCCCTTCCCTGAAATTTGTACATTTTAAGTACGCAAGAGGCCTGATGACCCTGGGATTGAAATTCTTCATTATCCAGATTGCGTTTATAGTGGTGTATGAAACCACCATCATTATTATAGCCCAGCTCGATCAGTCACAGGTGACTCCCTACAATATCGCTTTTAAGTATTTCAGTGTCATCCCCATGATTTTTGGGATTATTATGGTTCCTTTCTGGAGTGCCTATACCGAGGCGTATGTTAAAAAGGAAATGGACTGGATTCGTTCCACCATGAAAAAACTCATTACCATCTGGGGCTTTTTCACCATTATGGGTATTGTGATGTTGCTCGTTTCAGATAAAGTATATGAGCTGTGGGTGGGACCTGAAATCAAAGTTCCGTTTACTTTGTCCCTGGCCATTGTTACCTATATTATTGTGAATGCCTGGTGTACTATTTATTCTGTTTTCCTGAATGGCGTGGGAAAATTAAAACTGCAGTTTTACAGCGGTATCATTGGTGCCCTGATCAATATCCCGCTCGCTATTTACATGGGTAAAAAATTCGGGGTTACCGGTGTGGTACTTTCCTCGCTCGTGCTGGCATTGGGTAACGCGCTCTGGTCGCCCGTCCAGTATAAGAAGATCATGAATAATACTGCTACAGGGATATGGAATCAATAACCTATCTTATTCTAAAATGAAACGGTATGAGTATCAGGCATGTCGGCATTATTGGAAATGGTGTTATCGGGAAACAACTGGAGCATTTAATTGCTGAAGGCCACAAAAGCGGTGACCTTTCTTTTACCTATTTTGATGATAGAATGTTTGCCAATAACGAACCTTCCAGTTACCCCCTGTTGGAATACACCAACGCCCAATTTACCAATCTTGAATTTTATATAGGACTGGGTTATAAATGTACAACGTTGAAAAGATCGGTTGCCGACCGGCTTTTTGAGGGCAATTTCCGCTTCCCCGCAGTGATTCATTATTCCGCCTGCCTGCATCCATCAGTTCATGTCGGAAACGGGGTCGTCATCTATCCGATGTGTAATCTTGGTTTTGATGTTAAAGTCGGGTATGGAAGCATTATTAATAAATCCTGTACCATCGCTCACGATTCAGTGATCGGGAAATGCTCTTTCCTGGCCCCTTCAATTACTTTGTGCGGGGGTGTAAAAGTGGGCGATAATTGTTTCATCGGAGCTGGTACTATTGTGGCAGATAATGTCGTGATCGGGAATAACGTTACCGTTGGAATAGGTTCGGTGATCACAAAGGATATTGCAGATGGATTGCAGGTGATCGGCAACCCGGCCAGGGTAGTGTCAGAACTTAATATCAGGTAATTACCGATTTACTATAAACTCCCGGGAAAAATTTATATTTTGTCGCTCCTCCGGCTTGCCGCTTTTGCTTTGGCAACCGGAATAAGCCTTTAATCCTGAATAAAAAAAATGAAAAAAGTCGCGATATCACAATCTAACTATATCCCCTGGAAGGGATATTTTGATGCCATCAACGAAGTGGATGAATTTATGCTCTTTGATGACATGCAGTATACCAAGAGGGATTGGCGGAACCGGAATAAAATAAAGACAAAGGAAGGGGCCAAATGGCTGACAGTTCCGGTGGAAGTAAAAGGGAAGTACTTTCAGAAAATAAATGAAACCCTGATCAGTGATCCGAAATGGGGTCAGGATCACTGGAATTCAATTTTGCACAATTACAATAAGGCTCCGTTTTTCAAAGACTATAAAGACATATTTGAGCCACTATACCTGGCCAGCCAGGAAGATCATCTCAGCCTGGTTAATTATAATTTTATAAAAGCCATATGTGAAATACTGGGGATCACCACAAAGATCAGCTGGTCTTCCGCTTTTGAACTGAAAGAAGACCGGAATGAACGACTGGTGGATCTTTGTATGAAAACAGGGGCCACGGATTACTACTCCGGACCGGCCGCCAAAGCCTATATGGATGTAAGCCTTTTTGAAAAGGAGAATATCCAGGTTCATTATTATGATTACAGCGGATACCCGGTTTACAATCAGTTGCATGGTGAGTTTGATCATGCGGTTAGTATCCTGGATCTCTTATTTTGTGAAGGTCCCGAATCAAAAAAATACATGAAAACCTTTGTTGAAAATGAAAAATAATAAGAAACAACTTGTTATTATTGGAAGCTCATCCAATGCAAGACTTGCGAAATTCTATTTTGACACCGATTCGGATCGTGAAGTGGTGGCTTTTGCAGTAAACAGGGACTATATTAAAGAAGCTACATTTGAAGGCCTTCCCGTGGTGGCATTGGAAGACCTGTCCGTTCATTATCCGCCAGACTCGTATGACGCGTTTGTGGCAGTAGGGTATAACCAGATGAATAAGGTCAGGGAAAAGCTATATAACGAGGCCAAAAACATAGGTTACCTATTGATCAACTATATCAGCTCACGCTGCACCTTTCTGTCGCAGTTTCCTGTAGGGGATAATTGTTTTATTTTGGAGGACAACACGATACAGCCCTATGTGAAGATTGGCAATAATGTGGTACTCTGGAGCGGCAATCATATCGGTCATGATGTTACGATTGGTGACCACTGCTATATTACTTCACAGGTGGTGATTTCCGGTTTTGTGGATGTGAAACCCTATTGTTTTCTGGGGGTGAATGCTACTATACGGGATGCAGTTACCATCGCCGAAGCAACCCTGGTGGGTGCCGGTGCTGTGATTATGAAAAGCACCGAAGAAAAAGGGGTATATTTACCTCCCCGCTCCACGATTTTCAATAAGAAAAGTGATGAGGTGGTTATCTCCTCCTGAAAATTGCGCTGATCTCCCATGAATATTCTCAATTTAGCTACCACTGATGAAAATGCCGCCGGCGTTGCCTGCAGGAATGCAAACGATATGTTCCTTAAAGCGGGCCATAATTCCCTGTTACTGGTAAAGGAATCAGTTTCTGGTTACCCCGGAGTCCTGGCATTGAAGAAACGAAAATACGGAACCTACATCCACACACTTCCCGGCAGAATTGAAAACAGGTTGTCCCTGTTATACCGGAAGCTTCGTCCGTTTGACAGAGACGATAAGTACTCTTTTCATAATCTTGATGAAGGAAAGAAACATATTTCCGGTAAAGATATCCTTGACGCGGTTCCTTTCAAACCCGACGTGATTCTGATCTTTTGGGTCTCGAATTTTATCAATATGGAAACGGTCAGTGAAATGGCCGCATTGACTGAGGCCAAAATAATGTGGATGATGACGGATAATGCCCCGCTTACGGGCGGCTGCCATTACCCCTGGGACTGCAAGGGATTTCATACTGATTGCAATAATTGCCCGGCCATCCTGACAAAAGGGTCCAAATCAATTGCGGAAAAAAACCTGGCTATAAAGAAAAAATTTATCCCGGGCAATGCGGAAATTATGAGCAGTTCGGAGTCTGATTATCAGCGGGCTAAAAGCTCAGCGCTGTTTAAAGGGAAAGTTATCCATAAATTGCTTGCCCCGATCGACGAAAACAAGTTCAAACCCGGAGACAAAACCGCTGCCAGGGCTTTTTTTGGCATTCCGGAGGGTAAAAAAGTAATATTCTATGGGGCAAATGCGTTTAGTGATCCGCGGAAAGGGGGTACCAACTTCCTGAATGCACTCAATATCCTTAAAGAAACACTCCGTCAACCGGACAGTAAATGCAATCCCTCGGATGTATTGCTCCTGCTGGCCGGCAAAGAAAAGCCTGTTCATTTTCTGGATATCGGGTTTGAAGTAAAAGAAGCGGGATATCTGAATGAAAATGAATTAATTACAGCCTACAATGCGGCTGATTTCTTAGTATCCCCCTCACTGGAAGATTCGGGCCCCATGATGGTCAATCAGAGTATCGTTTGTGGTACTCCAATGCTTGCTTTTGATATCGGAGTAGCAATGGATCTGATCGAAAATGGGGTAACCGGCTATAAAGCCAGGTTATTTGATGATGAAGACCTGGCCAACGGACTCAAATACCTGCTGTCTTTGTCTGAGGACGAACTTCAGACAATGTCAGTGAATTGCAGAAATTTTGCGTTACAGCATATGACGTATGCTGAATATACACGCAGACTGACTGCTATAATACAAAAGCAACCCTTATGAACAGCAAAAAGACTGTAATTGTTGGCAGCGGACTTTCTGCGCTGATGATGGCTCGTATGATTAAAAAATACCGGGACCCGATGGCTGATATCGTAATTCTGGAAAAAGAAGAACAGGTGGGCGGGCAGTATGGTAGTATTAACTATGGCCAGTATGGGTATTTTGATGTAGGAATGCATATAATCTATGAAACCTGTATTCCTGAAATTGATAATCTTTTTGAGGACCTCCTCACGGAAGAAGAGTGGATTATTCTGGATAATAATTATAAAGACATTGCAGGTATATATGTAAACGGCCGGTTACAGACCGATACCCCCTATGTGGATCTGCGGGACAGCTCCACAGAAAAATGGCGGGAATACGTGGCTGAACTTTTCCAGGTTATCCGGTCAGGTAAAGAGTGTCAACTGCCAGAAGAACCTAATTCATACGATCTGCTGGTTAATCACTTCGGTAAACGTATCACCGATGAGATTTTTGTACCGATCCTGGAAAAACTATACTTTAAACATCCTTCAGAACTGGCAGAGATTGCCAATAAATTCACGACCATTAACCGGCTGGCATTATTTGATTCAGCAACCATGCTTGATCTGATGAAGTCGGATGAAATCAGGGCACGCATCTGCTATCCTGATCAGCTCAGCATGCCACAATACCGGCAGAATACGCAAAAAGGATTTTATCCCCGGGAATATGGAATGTTCAGGGTTATTAACAGGTTCCGGAAACAACTGGAAATGGAAGGCGTGACATTCCAGACATCCTGTTCTATCACCAATCTGCAGCTGGATCAGCAAACTATTACTTCCATAGAGGTGAAAGGCAATAACGGGAATGTTGAATCATTGCCAGTAAAAGAGCTATTCTGGACAGCCGGACTACCCGGGCTTGCGGCAACACTTGGGATCCCGGTTAAGGACCTGACGTTTGAAAAGAAAAAAACGGAAGATGTATATGTCAACCTGTTGTTTGACAAAAAGCCATCCATGGGTGAGTTATATTATTTCTACCCATTTGATACAGAATTCCGGTCTTTTCGGGTGACCAGTTATACAAACTATTGTCCTTCAGCAGCAGGTGAAAGGGGCTACCCGGTATGTGTGGAGTTTTGGGCAAGAGAAGAAGATTCCAAGACCGAGGAAAATCTTATCTTACAAGCGTGTGAGGAACTAAAAACCTTTGGAGTGATCGACGACAGCTACCAATTGCTGTTTGGGAAAGTGGAGCGGAAAATGGCGGGATTCCCCTTGCCATCCGTAACCAATATCAGCACAATGAATACGATTAATGAACGGATCAGCAAGGCCGGTATCACTAATCTGACCGCAACAGGGGTGCTGACAGGTAAGAATGTGTTCTTTATTAAGGATGTTTTAATAGATACCTATAATAAGGTAATCAGTAACCGGCCGATGCAATCGATCAGTAATTTTAAGAATGCTATCTGATCACCGGCTGCCAAACAGCAGAGAGGATATGTATAATATATTAGTCACAGGAGTAGGATCTATAATCGGATATGGAATAATTGATGGATTACGAAAATCAACTATCCCTGTCAGTATTACCGGGGTTGATATTTACGATGATGCCTACGGCGCAGTGATTGCTGATCATTTTGAAAAAGGGGTCAGGGCGGATGCACCGGAGTATATAGATTTTATTAACCAGGTTGTTGATCAGTATAAAATTGACCTGATTATACCCGGTATTGAACAGGACCTTTATGCAATGTGGGAGCATCGCGACAAGATCAGCACCAAAGTGGTTTTTGGAAACGAATTGTGCATGCAGATGGCAAAGGATAAATTATTCACTTTCGAGTACCTGTACGAAAAGAATATCCGGCTGATACCTACCCTGCACCACTGCACTTTTTCTGAATGCCGGGATAAATTCGGCCTGCCTTTTTTACTGAAACCCATACTTTCCTCCGCCTCTAAAGGAATTGAATTAATCCGGACAGAGGAGGAGTTTGATTTTTATTCCCGTCGTGCAGGAGGTAAATGTATTTACCAGAAAATAGTGGGATCTATGGAAGAAGAATACACCGCCAATGTCTTTGGAGACGGAAACGGTGGGTTGTTTGATGTAATTATTTTGAAAAGGAAACTATCCGGAGAAGGGGCAACCAGTAAAGCGGTCTATACAGATAATCCATTGCTGCTTGAATATATTAAGGTGCTTTGCACCCTTTTAAAGCCGGATGGGCCGATGAATATACAACTGCGGACAGAAGCAGGCGTGCCTTACCTGTTGGAAATAAACTCCAGGGTTTCCAGTTCCTGTTCTATCCGTACATCTATGGGTTATAATGAACCGGAAATGTGCCTGAAGTATTACCTGACCGGTGAAAAGATAGTACCAGCCCCCCGTATTCCGGGCCGGGCGATCCGTTATATCGCAGATTATTTTATTGCCACATGAAAATTGCCATAATTTCTGATATCCATGGTAACTTTCCGGCTTTACAGGCGGTATTAAAAGATATCAATACGGAAGGGGTGGACCAGGTCTATTGCCTGGGCGATATGGTCGGTTACTACTGTATGATTGATGAAGTGATCGACACATTAAGGGAAAGAGAAATTCCCTCACTCATGGGAAACCATGACTATGCACTCTGTTTCAGTAATGGAGTCATTGAACGGTCAAAGACCTGTACCCATATTCTGGGCAGACAGTTACGGGAAATCAGACCAGATAACCGCGAGTGGCTGCAAAGACGGCCTGCCGGGTTAGAATTTAAACTGGCTGCTGAATCTTATTTTTGTGTACATGGTGGATTGGAGGATCCGGTAGATGAGTATATTAATAAGGTCGATGAGGACTATTTCACCCGTCATGCCTTTGTGCATGACGTGCTGATTTCAGGCCATACCCATCAGTTACGGAACGAGAAAGCGGGGAAGTTCACTTACCTGAATCCCGGATCGGTAGGCCAGCCCCGTGACGGAAACCCGGAAGCCGCTTATCTGCTGATCACTGAAACAGCAAAGTGGCATAAAAGGGTTCCTTACGAAGTGGACCGGGTGGCGGACGCGATGAAGGAAAAAGGATATGAACCCTATATATATGAAATTTTATACCGCGGTGTAAAAATTGGCGGATGAAAACCAGCGTACTACTATTCATGAATTGAAATAAATAGCAGATGATACCATTTAACAAACCTTATCTGACCGGTAAAGAAATGCATTACATGTACCAGGCCGTATATTCCGGAAAAATTTCCGGAAACGGGTTGTTTACCCAGAAATGCCAGGCTTATTTTGAAAAGCAATCCGGTTTTAAAAAAGCACTGCTGACCACTTCCTGTACCGATGCATTGGAGATGAGTGCCATGCTTGCGGCTATTGAGCCGGGTGATGAAGTCATTGTTCCATCCTACACATTTGTATCCACCGCTCTTGCTTTTGTACGGCAAGGGGCAAAGATAATTTTTGCAGACAGTTCACCGGTGAATCCGAATATTGATGCGGACAAGATTGAAGAACTGATCAGTCCCCGGACCCGTGCCATTGTGCCGGTACATTATGCAGGTATTGCCTGCGATATGGACAAGATTATGGCCCTGGCTGCAAAGTATAATCTGCTGGTCATTGAAGATGCAGCCCAGGCTATCGATTCGTTTTATAAAAGCCGCCCCCTTGGGTCTATCGGGCATCTTGCGGCTTTCTCATTTCATGAAACAAAGAATATTAACTCCGGTGAAGGGGGGCTACTGGCTATCAATGACGAAAAGCTGGTAGGCCGTGCAGAAATTATCTGGGAAAAAGGAACAAACCGCAGCGATTTTTCGCGCGGTGTCGTTAGCAAATATGAATGGGTGGATACAGGATCCTCTTTCCTTCCTTCAGAAATTAATGCCGCTTATCTTTTTGCGCAGATCGAGCACCTGGAGGATATACAAAACAGGAGAAAAGAAATATGGGAACAGTATAATAAAGGGTTACAGGGCTGGGCAAGTGCCAATGGGATTGGCCTCCCTCAAATACCAGATTATGCGACCAACAATGCCCATATGTTTTATGTGGTATGTAAAGATGGCGCACAACGTAACCGGCTCGTGGAACACCTGAAGAGCGGGGAAATATGGGCTGTTTCCCACTACCTCAGCCTTCACCGCAGTCCTTATTATAAAGGATCCGATCGTGGTGCTGAACTGGTAAACAGTGACCACTATACCGATTGCCTTCTGCGATTGCCCCTGTTTTATGAATTAAGTAATGAGGAAACGGCCAGAATCATCAGCCGTATCTGCTCTTTTGCAGGATAAACGGACCACCTATTTATTTTAATCATACGCAGATGCACCCGGCTCTTTCAAAATATCTCTCCAAGTTGTTTATCCAGCAATGGGTGATCGGCGTGGGAAAATGCAGTCCGGGTGATATACTCGAAAGCAGGGTATTTGATCCGGAGATCAGCTGGCTGGATGTTGGAACAGCCGATCGATTTTTCGCTGACCCGTTTTTAGTGAAAGCCGCAGATGGACAATACCGGATTTTATTTGAAGACTATACATTCTCTACCGGCTATGGACATATTGCTGAACTGGAAGTTACCGACCGGCTGTCACTGAAGAAAAGTAAAAAAATTCTGGATACCGGCAGTCATTTGTCCTATCCGTTTATTTTCAGGGAAAATGGACGGATTTATATTTTTCCGGAAGCTGCTCAGAGTGGCAAGCTGACCTGTTATGAGTATCATGCGGAAACCAGTTCAATGGAGATGGTTAAAGTAATACTGGAACAACCGTTACTGGATAGTACTATCATAAAGAAAGACGGCCGGTATTGGTTGTTTTGTACCCGGCTTGGCCAGGGAGAAGACCGGCAATTGCATATTTATTCTTCGGATCAACTCCTGGGCGATTATAAACCCCACCCGATGAATCCGGTAAAAGAGGATATCAACGGCAGCCGGCCGGCTGGCGCGCTGATAGCCTATAAGGGTGAGTGGTTTCGTCCGGCACAAGACAGCCGCTATACTTATGGCGGAGGAATGGTGATTAATAAAATAGTACGGTTGGATGAGCAGGAATTCGCCGAGGAGTTTTATATGCGGATCAGCCCGGGCATTCACAGTGGCCGGAAAGCCGGAATCCGGGGTATGCATACATTAAATTTTTCGGATGAACTCCTGGTAACTGATGGTACCCGCTGGCGCTTTGCACCAATAGTAAAACTCAGGCAGCTGATGATGAAGTTCAGCCATAACAATAAACAGGTAAAAGAGAAGGGATAGAAACTATGAACCGGCAGATACAGAACATATTGTCATTGATGTACCCCTTCTTTCCGTTCCTGGCATGGATAGCCCATTTTGCCGGAGATAAGCCGGTGACCTTTTACTTTAATATCCTGGCATTACCACTGGCCATTTACTTCCTGGTCAGTTCAAAACGCAAACTGCCGGCTTACCTGATCTGCTTTATGCTTTTTGTGTTTTATCATCTCGCTTCTTCCTTTATCAATCATACCATCCCGGATAACCAGAACCCGGCGTTCTTTATTCTATATGATTATAACGTATTCGCCTTCGCCATGTTTGTGGTTATTGAGAATACGGATTTTGATGTGGCGTTTATAGAAAAAATGAACCGTAATATTTTTTACATAATTGTCATTTCACTGCTGGTAAGTATTCTGCAGATGCAGAATCCGAATTTTTTCTTCAACCCACGTGTGCTGATGGATAATCCCGAGGAGTTCGGTGAAGTGGAAATCAGAAATGCATCGATTTACTCCTGGTACACGGCGAACTCGGGCGGTATCACATTCCCGATCCTGATCTCTTTTGCGCTCAACTACTTTGAAGCACAGAAAAGCCGCTTCATGTTTATCGTTTTGGCCGGTATATTGGTCTCCTTCCTGACCAAGGCCCGCTACGTAATGATCTCCGCTATCCTTGTTTTTTCACAATTGTTTATTTCAAAAGGCAAATCATTCACTAAACTGATTTCACTTGCTTTCATCTTCGCTGCAGGTATTGCGCTTTTTGTTTTTATTGCCGACCAGGTGGGATATGATCTGCAAAAAGTAATCTCCAGTCGTATCCTGGAAGAGGATTCGGATATGGAATCGGCCAAAGCGCGGGTGGTTTCCTATGAAGTTTTTATGAAAGTATTCCCGCAGCATCCATGGTTGGGTGTGGGGCCGGCTACAGGAAAGGATGTGGTTGAACTACTTGGAGGAGGGATACCCCTGATCCACGTAGGCTACCTGTCCTACCTCTATTTTTACGGACTGGTGGGTTGTTTGTTTCTCTTCCTATCCTTATTTTTTCTGTTACGTGACGGCTGGCGGGTGGGTAAAAAATGGGGATTCTGGGGCAGTTTTTATGGCCTGATTACCTTTTGTGTGGCCAATGCCACCTTCGTGTATTTTAATTTCGCTGAGATGGGTATAGTCCTGTGTGTGATTTATCAGCGTTTTTATAAAACCTATGAACCGGAAGAAAGTGAATTGGAGGATACCCCTGCAACAACTTCCTGAGAAAAAAACCTGCAATGACGATCATTATTTTTGGTGACCTTTTCAGTTTTCCTGAAGGCCATGCGGCCACCAACAGGATATTTACCTATGCCAAGGGGTTAAAGGAGAATGGTGTACACGTAGCAGTGATCTGTTTCTCAAATGACTACCTCGAACAACCGGACGGAGTGGCTGAAGGAATACCTTATTATAATGCTTTTAACCGCATCAGCCGGAGCCCGTCTTTTTTTGCCCGTCGCTGGCATAAAATGAAAAAATATTTCCGGACTTATCAACTGATTAAAAAAATCAACCGTCAGGATAAAGTGATGGCGATAAACCGGTGGAGTGATATCCCCTTTACCCAGTTTTATATCTGGCTCCTGTCCCGGTTTTTGGGAATTAAAATAATCACCGAATGCAATGAGCATCCTTTACGTTATCATCAACAGGGTAGCTGGCGCCGGTGGATCGGGCGAATGCGATTCCGGATGGATGCTTTTTTCGCGGATGGAATTCTCTGTATTTCTGATTACCTGGTAAGGTTTCACCAGGAAAGGGGGATCCATCCACGCAAATTATTCCTGTTACCCAGTACTGTGGATCCTACCCGATTCAGGCAGGTGGGTGAAAGGCCGCTGGGGGATTTCTATATCGGGTATTTTGGTTCACTTACATTCCGCAGAGATGATATCGGTGTATTACTGGACGCTTTTTCCATCGTTCACCAGCAGGGTAAAACGGCCCGGCTGGTTTTGGGTGGATTTTGTACTGATGAGGAACGACTGAAAATCAGGAAACGGATTAGTGAACTGGATTTAGCTGCGAACGTCCTGCTGGTTGAATACCTTTCAAGAAATGAGATACTCCGGTACATCGGCCATGCGGATATCCTGGTAATGGTAAGGGCGCGCGATCTGGAATCAGACGCATCCTATCCTTCCAAACTTACAGAATTCCTGGCCAGCGGACGACCGGTACTTTCTGTCAATGTTGGTGAAGTGGGTGAATATATTAAGGACGGTATAAGCGCTTATCTTGTTTCCCCGGGTGACAGTAAGGCCATGGCAGAAAAGCTAATCTATATGATCGATCATTACAGTGAAGCACTGCTGGTAGGCCAAAAGGGCCGGGAGCTGACAGACACCATATTCAATTATAATTTTCAGGCGAAAAGGCTGATTGAATATATACAAAAACTAAATATGTGATCTATGACAGGTAATCTTCCACTGGTTAGTATTGTCATGGCAACCTATAACAGGGCCGGCACCATCGAAAGAGCGGTGAATAGCGTGCTGTCCCAGAATTACCCGAACCTGGAATTGATTATTGTGGATGATGGCTCTAAAGACAACACGCTTGAAATACTCAGCCAGTATACAAATCCGGCTATCCGGATTTTCAAACTGGAAACGAATAAGGGGGTGACTGCGGCAAAGAATGCCGGGTTGAATCAGATCCGGGGAGAATGGTTTACCATACTGGACTCTGACGATGAAATGCTGCCAGAAGCCATCATGACAATGATCCGGATTCCGCTGGAACTCGATCCGGAAATTACAGCGGTTACCTGTAATTGCCTGGATACAACCACCCGCAGGTTTTCCGGCATAGGCCCAGGCAAAGACGGGTATGTGACAGTCGATGAATTGATGACTTTCCGCGGGGAATTCTGGGGGATTACCAAAACGCAACTTCTTGGAAATGATCGTTTCAATGAAAAGCTTAGGGGATTTGAAAGCACATTGTGGTATAAAATAGATGACCGGGCCAATCGTTATTATTGTCACCAGGCACTCCGGGTATATCATACCGAGGGGCAGGACCGGATAATGAAGAGAAAGTATGACTTTGAAAAGGATGTTGTATTGTATGAAAACCTGATTACCGAGATGGAATTTTTATACAAGCAAAAGAAATACGATCCTGTTGATTTTAATTACCTGTGCCGGTCCGGGTTAATGATTATGCAACTGGCCGGAAAGAAACAAATTGCCGGAGCGTATTTTGGGTTGCTGAAAGGAGTGAACCAGGGTTGGCGGACCCGGATGATGATGGCCAGCCGCACAGCCGCAGCATTGGAATTATGGCTGGTGAACCTGAAGAAGAAAATAAAAAAACAATAAATCAATATTTCTGAAAACTGTTTCCGTTCCGGATTTTTTCAATCCGGTTGCCGGGATTTTAAACTATAAACGATGAAATTTTGTTTCTGGGGCGATATTGCCGATGCTATCCTGGGTAAAACGATCGGGGGGGGGGAAATACAGATTGCCCAACTGGCCAGGGCGCTGGCCAGGCAAGGCCATGAAGTGGTTATTATTGATTTTGAAGCAGAAGAAAGTTTTTCAACCGAAGAAGGGATAAAAGTAAAGTCAGTACCCGGATGGAACAAAGGCATACCCGGACTCAAGATATTAATACACCAGATTCCTGTGCTCTACCGGATGCTGAAAGCAGAAAAAGCAGATTATTATTATGTGCGGATGCGTTCCTATTTCAATATCACCTCTTATCTCGCTGCCAGGAAGAACAAAGCTAAATTTATTGTGGCCCTGGCGCATGACCTGGATGTAGCCGGGTTCAGGGACCGGTTCCGCTATGAATATAAAAGCCGGTTGAGTCTGAAAAGTTTTTTTACACTTTACCTGCCGAATGATCTTGTTTTTGATTATACGATTCGTCGGGCGGATTTTATTACTCTTCAACATAAAGGACAACGGCTTCTTTCACGCCGGTTCAGGGGAAAGCAACAAGTATTCGAAAATATTTTTGACCTGAATAAGGTGAAAGATGTGGTGAAACAACCGGGGGATTTTTATGTAATGGCGGGATCACTCACCATCATGAAAGGAATTGGAAACCTGCTGGAACTCGTGAAGCGGATGGATAAAAGTGTCAACCTTGTGGTAATCGGGGAGCCAAGGGGAAAAATGGCAGAAGCGGTATACAATGAGTTGAAAAAATTTCCGAATGTAGTGCTTAAAGGACGCTTGCGCCATGCGGAAACCATTAATTATATCGCCAGTGCCAAAGCGCTGGTCAGTACCTCCAATTTTGAAGGGTTTCCCAACGTGTTTCTGGAAGCCTGGGCAAACGGTGTGCCGGTGATGTCGCTTCAGGTGAATCCGGGTAATGTCATCAAAGAAGCAGGCCTGGGAGAATTTGTGAACGGTGATTATGAGGCACTGGCTGCCTGTATGCTGGCCAACAGTACGGCCGCTATTCAGCCGGCACATCTGGTAAATTATATAAACGAACATCATTCAATCGAAAAAGCGGCTGATAAATTCCTGCGATTTATCGGCCAGCCATTATAACCAATTATGCGGATACTTTTTTTTATTGACTCATTCCCCGCCGGTGGCAAAGAAAGACGGCTGGTTGAACTCATGAAAGGATTGCATGCACAACCCGGATATGAGTTTGAACTGGTCATCATGACCCGGGATGTGCATTATAAAGAGGTATTCGATTTGTGCAAGCAAGTGCATTTTGTTGTACGCAAAACCAAAAAAGACTTTTCTGTTTTTGGACAGTTTCATCGAATCTGCAAGGATTTTAAACCGGATATCGCACATTGCTGGGACAGTATGACCGCTGTTTACCTGGTTCCATTATCGTTTGTTCACCGTTTTAAGCTGGTAAACGGGATGGTGGCGGATACCCCGGCTGTTACCGGTTTTCGTAATACGAACTGGCTCCGGGGTAAACTGACTTTTCCATTCAGTAAAGCCATTGTTGGTAATTCACAGGCAGGACTGAATGCGTATGGCGCACCGGCACGAAAGCGCCACTGCATTTATAATGGATTTAGTTTTACCCGCTCAGAAAACCTGGTGGAGTCAAAGGTTATGAGGCAACGTCTGGCCATCGAAACACCGCTCGTAGTGGGTATGGTTGCGAGTTTTTCGCGGTTTAAGGATTACCCGGTTTATTATAAAGCAGCCGAACAGTTGCTTTCAGAAAGAAAGGATATTACTTTTCTGGCAGTAGGTGACTTTACAGACAGCGATGCCTCGTTGGCTGGCGTGTCACCTGAATTAAGATCGTATTTCCGTTTTTTAGGCAGGCGTTCCGATGCGGAATCCCTGATCAACTGTATGAATGTATGTGTACTGGCCACTTTTACCGAAGGCATTTCCAATTCAATCATGGAATACATGGCGCTTGGCAAACCGGTTGTGGCAACCGATGGGGGAGGAACCAAGGAAATTGTGGAGGATGGGAAGACAGGTTACCTGGTACAGGCCAGTCAACCTGCGGAACTGGCTGACAAGATTCGGATCCTGTTGAATGATCCCGGGAAAAGAGTTGAAATGGGTAAGACCGGGCAAGAAAAAGTAAAAGCACAATTCCTGCTGACCACGATGGTGGAGCGATATATAGGACTTTACAATAAATTAATTTCAGGTTAATAGCAACCAAAGTTTCTATTTTTGGCTGATTTTTTACAAACGCTGAGCATTATGAATAAAAAAATCCGCGTTGGATTACTGATTGATGATTTCGGGATGACCGCCTGGGAATTCCGTATGCTGGAACGAATCGTGACCGGTGATTTCAGTGAGGTGGTGCTTGTCGTAAAACGCAAACAGTCACCGGTTGTTTCCAGGTCATTTGGCGATAAGCTGAAGGAAAATTTAGCGCATGGATTTTTTAAAGTCTATTCAAAGATAGAGCCCCGTTTATATAAAACGGAAACCAATGCCTTTGCAACAACCGATACAAAATCGTTACTCGGAAATATACCCCTGCTTGAGGTTGATTGTATTGAAAAGAAATTTTCTGATTTTATTAAAGAGGATGACCTGAAGCAGATACTCACCTACGAAGTGGATGTGTTTCTCCGCCTGGGTTTCCGGATCCTTCGAGGGGGCATCCTGAAAGCTGCTAAAATGGGTGTATGGTCCTATCATCATGGGGATAACCGGCATTTCAGGGGAGGCCCTGCTGGTCATTGGGAAGTTCTGAAACGCGAAAAAACGGTTGGTTCAATTTTACAGATTCTGACAGAGGATCTTGATGGGGGGGAAGTGCTTTACCGTTCCTGGTCTTCTGTGGATGTTTCTGCCACAAGAACAATCAACAGCATGTTCTGGAAAACGGCATTGTTTGTTCCCCGGATGCTCAAAGAACTGCATCGCCTTGGCGAAAACGCTTTTATGGAAAAGATTCGCCTGGAGAATGAACCCTTTCAGTTTTATAGTGGTAAAAATTATACTATTCCCGGAAACACAGAGTTTTTGCGCCTGATTATCCCATTCTTTATGAACCGGGTGTCACATAAGTTCTGGAAGCTTTTTAATTATCATCAATGGGTGCTTTTATACTCCTTTACCAAAAATAATCAGCCAGCCTCCACCGCATACCGGTATAAGCGGTTGCTTCCGCCAGCCGATCGCTATTGGGCGGATCCTTGTGTAATTCAGGAGGGAGGTCGGTATTTTCTCTTTTTTGAAGAAGTGATTTTCCAGGAAGTTGAACAGGGACATATCGCTGTGGCCGAAATAAATGAGAAAGGATTTGTATCCCCTCCGGTACGAATTCTTGAAAGGCCATATCACCTGTCGTATCCATTCGTATTCAGGTATGAAGGCCGTTACTATATGATTCCTGAATCGGAAGCGAATGCTACAATAGAACTTTATGAAGCAGTGAATTTTCCCTTTGAATGGAAGTTTAAGATGAACCTGATGGAAGGAGTCCGGGCGGTGGATACCACCCTTTTGTTCAGGGAGGGTAAAATATGGATGTTTACCAATATCCGTGATATTGAGGGCGCTTCCTACAGTGAAGAACTGTTTCTCTTTTCATCCGATCAGTTACTGACCACCGACTGGAAACCACATCCGGGCAACCCGGTTGTCTCCGATGCCCGCTCTTCCCGACCTGCAGGCCGGATTTTTATGCACTATGGCCGGTATTACCGGCCTTCACAGGATTGCTCAATCCGCTATGGTTATGCCACTGTTTTCAATGAAATCATGGTATTAAACAGTGAACAATACTGTGAAAAACAGGTATCTGCCATCACCCC
The DNA here is from genome assembly GCA_029561255.1 of Bacteroidota bacterium. Lineage (GTDB taxonomy): Bacteria > Bacteroidota > Bacteroidia > Chitinophagales > Chitinophagaceae > JJ008. The sequence goes on from JAKQJH010000367.1 coordinate 31,118, forward strand.
GGAATGGGCAAATGATCTGTACGCAACCCATACCTTTTCATCCGAAGGAGGGCTTTCTGCGATCGATGCAATCATAAAACGGAGAAAAAGGGGATCGAAGTTTTTTGGACGTTGATAATTACTGCTAAAAGAACTGATTCTTAAACGTAATTTTACGTGGTAAATTTCAGTTGGTAAAAATACTCATTACGTCATAACCGCTTGTTTTTTATGCTGATTATTAAGGCATAAACGAAATAAAATGAAAATTTTACGTTTTAACAAAGTCGCTGTTTTCGGCTTTTTACGATAAGCGACCTGTTTTTTTACCCATAAACCTTTACTATGTGCGGTATAACCGGCTTTTGTGATTTTTCAAGAAAACTGACCAGGGATCATCTCTATGCGGCCAATGAAGCCCTGCATCATCGCGGGCCGGATAGTGGGGATATTGCCTTGTTTGATGCCAGCGAAGCAAATATCGGGTTCGGACACCGGCGGCTTTCCATCATGGATGTTACCAGTAATGGTAGCCAGCCCATGTATAGTGATGATAAAAGTGTGGTGATTATTCTCAATGGTGAAATCTACAACTTTAAGGAGATCAGGGAAGACCTGCTTCAGAAGGGCTATAAATTCCATTCAGATTCGGATACAGAAGTAGTGCTCAAATGTTACCAGGAATATGGAATTGGTTCCGTGGAAAAATTTATTGGCATGTTTGCATATGCCATATATGATCAGCCCAAACAGGAACTTTATATTCTCCGTGACCGGGCGGGTGTCAAACCCTTGTATTATTATCATGCTAATAATACCCTGCTTTTCGCTTCCGAGCTGAAATCATTTCATGCCTATCCCTTATTTGAGAAAAAGATCGAGCCCCAGGCTGTTTCCCTGTTTTTTAAATATGGTTATATCCGGGATCCTTTTACCATTTTCCAAAATACACACAAAGTAAGACCGGGGCATTACATAAAAATAGATATCCGTACAAAGACAGTAACCGATCATAAATACTGGGATGTGGTGGAACACTACAATAAACCCAAGATTCAGATTTCTGAAGAAGAAGCAACAGCAGAACTGGAAAAATTATTCCGTTCCGCTTTTGAATACCGCATGGTGAGTGATGTGCCGGTTGGGGTATTCCTGAGCGGCGGGTACGACAGTACGCTGGTTACTGCAATTCTGCAGGCCAACAGTGCCCAGAAAATTAAAACGTTCACGATCGGGTTTCATGAGAAAAAATGGAATGAAGCTCCCTATGCCAAGGAGATCGCGGCCCACCTGGGTACCGATCACCATGAATACTACTGTACCACCAAAGAAGCACAGGATATATTTCCCCAACTGGCAGATATATATGATGAACCATTTGGTGACAGCTCGGGTATACCAACCACCCTCGTGAGCCGCTTTGCCCGCAAACAGGTTACGGTCAGTCTCTCCGCAGATGGAGGGGATGAGATATTTGCAGGATACAATAAGTACCAGCAAATGCAGAAGCTGAACAATTACCTGCTGAGTGCGCCAGGACCGCTGCTGGCACTGGGCAAGGGCGCGGCAAATTTGTCCATGAAAGCCATCCCCGGTCTTCGCCGGTTCCATAAGGTGGAAAGACTGACGGAAATTCTGAATACGTACCGGAATGCCGGACTTTCCGATATCTACAGCCGGCAATACAAGAATAATGACCTGTATGACTTATTGCCCGGATACAATGATAAGCTTGGACTTTTTGATGAGATGGAGATCCTGAATAGCGGAAATGATTTTATCAATAAAAGCCTGGCCTATGACTACCGCACCTATATGGTGGATGATATCCTGACCAAAGTAGACCGGGCTACGATGAGTGTGGCACTGGAAGGACGGGAGCCTTTACTGGATCACCGGATTATTGAATTCGCATCGCAATTACCATCCAACCTCAAGTACCATAACGGTGAAAAAAAATACCTCGTTAAAAAGATCGTGCACAAGTATATTCCCAAGGAAGTGATGGACCGTCCGAAAACAGGGTTTTCAATTCCAGTATTTGACTGGCTGACCGGTGATCTGAAAGATCATTTGTACAGTCTGATCAATGAAAAGGAATTTGCCAAACATGGCCTGATTGATATTAAAAAAGCCATGAGCGTACGGAAGGAGTTTGAAGATGGACGGAAAGGAAGAGATGCGCAGATCTGGCTCCTGCTGATGTTCCAGATGTGGTGGAACCGCTGGATGTAACATGCAATACCAAGCTGATGAATAAACTATACTAACCTGGCCGGAATGAAGATTCTAATTGTAAATTATCGGTTTTTTGTATCCGGGGGGCCAGAACGCTACCTGTTCAATATCATGGCGCTTCTTAAAAAGAAGGGCCACACCGTTATACCCTTTAGTGTCAGCAACCAGCATAATCAACCTTCCGATTATAGGGATTATTTTATGAGCCCGGTGGGTGAAGGGAAAGAAGTATACTTCAACGAATACAGCAAACGTAATCTGAAAACACTCTGGAAGACCTTTTCCCGTATGTTTTATTCCGTTGAAGCCAGGCGGCAACTCAGCCGGCTCATAAAGGATACACAGCCTGACCTGGTTTACGTGCTTCATTACCAGAATAAAATGTCAGCCAGTGTGTTTGATGCCGCGGCCCGGCTTAAGGTACCGGTGGTTCACCGGGTTTCCGATTTCAGCCAGATTTGTGCAAACGGATTGTTTTATCGTCCTCAGCAAAAAGATGTGTGTGAACGATGTCTGCATGGCACAAGACTGAATGCCGTGAAGCATAAATGTGTGCATGATTCTTATTTCTTGTCTGCCGTTAAGGCCGCTTCACTGAAATTGCAACAATTCCTGCACCTGGATAAAAAGATTGCCGCTTATGTGGTTCCTTCCGGATTTACGATCAGCAAACTGGCTGTATTTGGTTTGCCCCCCGCGAAACTCCGGCATATCCCTACCTTCTTCAACTTCAGTATCATGAAAGAGAACCTGGCGATCAGCTATGGTTCATATGCTTTATTTGTTGGCCGGGTGGAAGAGGAGAAAGGGTTGTATACAATGGTGAATGCGTTTATCGATACCCCTTATTCACTGAAGATAATCGGGGGATCATCTTCCGGATTTGATGCTAAACTAAAATCATACCTGGCTGGTAAAAATCACCATATTGAATTGCTGGGCCAACTGGCTTTCAGTGAGATCCAGCAATACCTGGCGGCCTGCGCCTTTACCGTTATGCCCACCGAAGTGTATGACAATTTTCCCAACACGGTGCTCGAAAGTTTTGCTTTCCGCAAAGCAGTGGTGGCAACGAATGTGGGCAGTCTGCGGGAGATTGTAAATGACCAGGAGAACGGATTGTTATTTACACTGAAAGATGCGGTATCGCTGAGAAACTGTGTGCAATCGCTTTTTGAGGATTCGGATAAATGCAGGCGGTTAGGGGAACAGGCGTTCCGCAAACTGAATGATGAATACTCGGAGGAGCAACATTATACTAAACTGATGCATTGTTTTGAAACAGTGGTGGATGAGGTCCGGCAAAAACCGGTACTGGTACAGGCAGCAAAAACATTCGTAAACTGAACAGGGTGAGAATAATTATACTTGCGGATTTTAAGGTAAAGGCCGGCTCAGACTTCTGGATCAGGGAGGAACTGGAAAAACTCGGCTATACCACGGAGCTCCTGGGTATTCAGAATTACAATCCGAAGGATGATACCACCCGGTTCGGTAAAATTAAAATCTGGTATAAATATTTTAAACTGGCTGGTAAAGGCCTGTCAGTCTCAGGTAAGGAAGATGTGCTGATCAGTGACAATTTCGTAATTGGTGCCATTACCGCTTTTTTCGGCCGGCTCAGTGGCCGGAAAAGAAAAGTAATCGCCCTGAATATGATTGCCCATGAAAAGGGGCTTTTTAACCGTATTTTCCGGAAAATCGTTTACAATACGGCTTTTCGTAACCGGGGTTTCTGGTTTTCGGTGAATGACAGTCAATTAATAGACCTGTATGCACAGCAATTCCGTTTTCCGGAAGACCGGGTGTTTGTTTTGCAGGATCCGTTTTTTAAAAGTGATGAGCAGGCAGACTTTACCGGTGAAGGGGATTTTGTTTTTACAGGCGGGGATGCCTACCGGGATTGGGATGCAGTAATCCGTTGTGCAAAGGAACTCCCGCAGATCCGGTTTACCGGGGTGGCGAGGAAGAAGTATTTTCCAGGACACACGGAGTTGCCCATTAACCTGAAAATGTATTTTGATACCACGCAGGACGAATTTTACGGGTTGATGAAAAACAGCCGCCTTGTGTTTTTGCCATTGAACAGTAAAGCACCTTGCGGACTGATTGTTATGATGAGGGCGGCACTGTTGTCTAAGCCGGTGGTGATTTCAGAAACGCCATCCACGCAGAATTATATCCGGAATAAGATTTCCGGGATATTGCTGCCCTTGCAGGATCAGTTGGGAATGAAAAAAGAGATATCGGAATTATTCTGGAGCCAGGAGTTGCAGCAAAAGTATGCGGCCGAACTGAAGCATTTTATCCTTGAAAATTTTTCAACCGGCTCCACCATGAAAAAAATTGAAGAAATAATAAAAAAATAAGAATTATAAACCGAAACCTAAAATGAATAACATGAAAAAGAGAATTTACATGGCCGGATGTGGGGGAATGCTGGGAGAGGCATTTTATACCCAGTTCAAGGATGATTATGAGATTAAGTGCACCGACAAGGATGTGAACGTATCCTGGCTGAGTTTCCTTGATTTCCGGGATTTTGATGCCTATAAGAAAGATGTGCTGGATTTCAAGCCGGATTATCTTTTTCACCTGGGAGCTTATACCGATCTGGAGTTCTGCGAGCAAAACGCGGAGGATACTTATAAAACCAATACCCTGGCCGTAGAGAATGCAGTTTACCTGGCGAATCAACTTGATATTCCCCTGTTATACATCAGTACAGCTGGAATTTTCGATGGGAAAAAGGAGTTGTATGATGATTGGGACCAGCCTAATCCCCTGGGTGTTTATGCCCGTTCTAAATATATGGGAGAACGCTATGTAGTGGAGAACGCCCGGCGGTTCCTGGTATGTCGTGCCGGGTGGATGATGGGAGCCGGACCTTCAAAGGATAAGAAATTTGTTCAAAAGCTGATGAAACAGCTGAAAGAGGGGAAAAAGGAATTGTTTATTGTGGATGACAAGGATGGTACCCCCACGTTTACCCATGATTTTGCCAGGAATGTAAAAGCCTTGATCCAGAAAGAATACTGGGGATTATATAACATGGTGTGTGGCGGGCAAACCAGCCGGCTGGAAGTAGCAGGAGAACTGCTGAAATTAATGGGGTTGGAAAAAGAAGTAAAAATCACCAGTGTGAATTCTGATTATTTCAAGCAGACTTATTTTGCCGAACGTCCGCCTTGCGAACGCCTGGTAAACAGGAAACTGGAGCTGAGAGAACTCAACCTGATGCAGGACTGGAAATCAGCCTTACATCAGTACGTGAATGCCTACTACAAGGATTATCTTAAATAAGCATGAAGAAGCTCAGAATTGCCGCTTTTGGTTTCCGCACCCTTCCTCCCGCCAAGGGAGCGGCAGGGGCAGATAAATTTGCGATGGAATTATTTCCCCGCCTGGTACAACGTGGCCATACGGTAACGGCGTATAACCGCCGTTACCCGGATGTGCACCAGGACATAACCGAGTATAAAGGGGTTCGGATTAAAACCTTTAAAACAGTTAACCGGAAAGGATTTGATACGCTTTTACACTCATTGAAGTGTACCTGTCATATTATTTTCAGGAACACAGCCGATGTGGTACATATTCAGAATGGAGGTAACAGTATATGGGCACTGCCACTCCGACTTTTCGGGAAGAAAGTGTTTATATCCCAGGACGGAGTTGACTGGAAAAGGGATAAATGGCCCTGGTATGGTAAGTTGTATCTCCGGATTTCCACTTATATCAGTGCGTATTTCCCGAGCGATATCATTTTTGACAATGTGATTGCCCGCCGGTATTTTGAAGAGCGCTTCAAAAAAAAATTTGCCTTTATTCCTTTTGGAAGTGAAGTGGCACCGGTAGTTCCTGGAGAGGAAGTGTTTACACGTTTTGGACTGGAGAAAGACAGCTATTACCTGTTTGTGGGTCGCTTTATCCCGGATAAAGGACTCCATTACCTGATACCTGCATTTGAGAAATCAGGATCCAGGCGAAAACTGGTAATGATTGGAGGTTCCCCTAATCCTTCTTCCTATGAGAATGAACTCTATGCTATGGCCTCGGATAAAGTGGTATTCACCGGCTTCCTGTATGGAGATGATGTAACCCGGCTCATGAAGAACTGTTATTGTTATATACAGCCTTCAGATGTGGAAGGGCTTTCCCCTGTCATTCTTTCCGTGATGGGGCTGGGCGTTCCACTTATTGTCAGTGACATTGAAGAGAATATCTATGCTGTACAGGATACGGCCATAACTTTCAGCAAGGCCGATACCAATTCATTGACGGAGAAGATCAGGTATGCAGAACAGCACCACCCCCATATGAAGGAACTGGCGGTGAAAGCACAAAACAGGGCATTGACTGAATTTAACTGGGATAATGTGGCTGAGCAACATGAACAGATATTTTCAGGTATAAAGCAGGTACGTTAAAGAACCAGGAAAAAAGTGATTGCATGACAAACAAAAATAAAGGCATATTCCAGCTGTTTTTTGCAGGGATGGACTTGTTCGCCCTGAACGCGGTGCACCTGGCACTGATCATGGTGATGAACCGGATTGATCGTAGCGGCCAGCAATACAATGCTTTTTTTATTGTAAGCAATATGGCGTGGCTGGCCTCGGCCTATATTAATGCGGTATATGCCCGGACCAATCGTTTCAACTTTGATTATTTTGGAAAGCAGTCGTTGAAAGCCTACCTGTTGTTTGTCATTTTCATCCTGTTTTTCATCTTTATTTATAATTACAGTTATTCAAGGCTTTTTATCATATCCAATTTCCTTGGATTTGGCCTGATCATTCTTTTCACCCGTCTGCTCTTTCTTTTACTGAGTGTATACATGCGGAAAGGCAACCGGTTTAAGAAAAAAGTGGTGGTGCTTGGATACAATGATCTTTCCAAAAGACTGGTCGGGCATTTTATGGTCAGTGACCAGTTGTCTATGGAAGGATATTTTGAAGACCCACAGGAAGTACACGAACTTTCCACTTTCCCGATCCTGGGCAACCGAAAGGAATGTGTGTCCTATGCCATCGAGAATGAAGTGGATGAAATCTACTCAACGGTTTCCCCTGAATCTAATAAGTATGTATATGATATGGCCCAGGTGGCGGAATCCAATATGATCCGGTTTAAGTTTGTTCCTGATTTCCAGCTATTTGTCAACCGGAATACACATATTGATTTCATCAATGATATACCTATTTTATCCCTTCGTTCTGAGCCATTGGATGATATCACTGCAAGGATTAAGAAAAGGGTCTTCGATATTGTATTCAGTACAATGGTGGCCGTATTGCTTTTGTCCTGGCTGGTGCCGCTGATGGCTATCCTGATTAAACTCAGTTCCAGGGGACCTGTTTTCTTTGTGCAGTTACGATCTGGACGGGATAATAAATCTTTTAAGTGCTTTAAGTTCAGGACCCTTCGGGTCAACAGGGAAGCGGACACCAAGCAGGTAACACAGAATGATAACCGGATAACCCGGTTAGGCGCCTTCCTGCGAAAATCAAATATTGATGAATTGCCACAGTTCTTTAATGTGATCATCGGTAATATGTCCGTGGTTGGCCCCCGGCCACATATGCTCCGGCATACTGAGGATTATTCCAGGGTGCTGAATGAATACATGATCCGGCATTTTGTTAAACCCGGCGTTACCGGCTGGGCGCAGGTGAATGGTTTCCGTGGGGAGATTCGTGAAAAAGAACAGTTGCGGAAGCGGATTGAGTATGATATCTGGTACCTGGAAAACTGGAACCTCTGGTTTGACCTGCGGGTGATTTTCCTGACTGTTTGGGTGACCATTAAAGGAGATAAAAACGCCTATTGACCGGTTCATATGAATTATAAATATGTATAACTATGTTTATCGAAAAAATAATAAATGCCCTTACCCGTCAGATCAGCCACCGGCCTGATCATATGGCCTTTTGTATAGCCGGGGAACATATTACCTATGCCGGATTTGGCAATCAGATCGCCACGATCCGCCAGGCACTCCGTACGATTGACAATAAAAACCATAATGTCGGACTGGTTACCAATGATGATATACAAACCTATGCTTCCATTTTTGCCTTATGGATGGAAGGGCATGCCTATGTGCCCCTTCATCACACCCAACCGGCAGAGCGAAGCCATGAAATTATTGGTCAGGCTGAAATCAGCCTCGTATTAAATTCGCTTCCGGGTGGTTCATTCCAGGGTGCCCGGTTATTAATTACAAAAGATTTGCCTGCTGCTTCCGTATTACATGAACCCGTCGTTGTTCCGGATTCAGCACTGGCTTATATATTATTTACTTCCGGCAGTACCGGCATACCCAAAGGGGTGCCGATTACCAGGAGTAACCTGGTCGTATTCATGGATGCATTTATGGCAGCCGGATTTGAAGTATCCGAAAAGGACCGCTGCCTGCAGTGCTTTGATCTCACATTTGATGTATCTGTACAGTCATTCCTGTTGCCGCTCATGCATGGGGCCTGCACCTATACCATACCTCATGATCAGATCAAGTATAGCTATGTTTATGGATTGATGGAAGATCATCAGCTCAGCTTTATCGTAATGGCGCCCTCCATGATCAGGTATCTCCGGCCGTACTTTGATGAAATTGACGTGCCAAGTGTCCGGTATTGTATCCTTACGGCGGAAGCCTCTCCGCTGGACCTGGTGGATGAATGGGCCGCTTGTATTCCCAATGCGGAAATACTTGATTTTTACGGCCCGACAGAAGCCACCATCTACTGTACGTATTACCGGTATAAACGTAACGGGGTCAATAAGCAATTGAATGGCATGCTCTCTATCGGTGTGCCAATGGAAGGGGTAACCGGACTGATCCTGGATGATCAGCGGAATATCCTCGGAAAGGGAGAAAAGGGAGAACTCTGTATTGCCGGGGGACAGCTGACACTCGGTTACTGGAAAAATGAAGAAAAGAATGCCGAGGCCTTCTTTAGTATGGAGTATGAAGGAACACCCACCCGTTTTTACAAAACCGGGGATCTTTGTTTTTATGATGCTGAAGGTGATATCCTTTACTCGGGGCGGATGGATTTCCAGGTAAAAATACAAGGATACCGGATCGAACTTGGGGAAATAGAACACCATGCCAGGGAATTTATGCAGGGAAATAATGCTGTGGCAATTCCATTTCAGAATACTAGCGGAAATACGGAAATTGCACTCTTCCTGGAAGGGGAGGAGGAAAGTCCGGCCCGGGTAGTGCAGTTCCTTAAAACAAAACTGCCCGCTTATATGGTGCCGACTAAGTTTATTTTTAAACCCCTTCTTCCCCTGAATACCAATGGGAAGATCGACCGGAAAGCTCTCAAAGCATTCCTGGATTAATAAAGAAGAGCCGGATATGAAATTTGGAGTAATTGGAAATGACCAGATGTTGCTGAGCTGTTTACGTATCCTGCTGGACCGGCCGGATGCGGAGATCAGTTTTGTGATCTATGATACCCGACGGATCAATCCCATGAATCCGATCGGGGATTTCTGTGAAAAGCATAAGCTGAATCACAAAGGTATTGAACGGCTAAATGAGCCGGAAATGCTCCATTTTATACAACAGCAACAACCGGATTATATCTTAAGCATTAATAATTTTTGGGTGATCCGGCCCGATGTACTGGCCGTACCAGCCAGGGGAACCATCAATTTTCATAATTCAGTCCCGTCCCGCTATCATGGATTGAATGTGCCCTCCTGGGTGATTATGAACGGAGAGAAAACGCATGGAGCGATGTGGCATTTTGTGGAACCGGCTATAGATACCGGGGAAGTGCTCCTGTTTCGTGAATTTGAATTGGCAAAAGGGGAGACAGCCGCGTCGTTGATGGTAAAATGCATCCGGGCGGGAATTGAGCTGTTTCCTGAATTGCTGGATCAATTGTATACCGGAAATATCCAGCGGATTCCACAACAGCCCAATGCTTCCTATTTTGGAAAAAAGCAATACCCGGCAAACAACGGGTATATTGATTTTTCGGCCAATTCAGAAGTAATAGAGCGTTTGGTGCGTGGACTGAACTATCTGCCTTATGCCAATCATTTTCTCTATGCGAAGATCAGGCACGGGGAGAAGGAATTGATCGTGAATGAGGTGGGGCTGGAAACCCCGGTTACCGGAGCTATGCCGGGTGTGGTGCTGGCGGTGGAGGAAGACCGGATATTGGTGGGAACCGGTAATGGCGTGATTGCCATTGAGGATGCCATGGATGAAGAGGGGAATGAGTGTAACGGGGAAGCGATGGCCGGTTATTTCGGTATATGCCCGGGGGATAAATTATAATGTGAAACGGAGAACTTATTAAATATACACTATGGAAAGAGCAACAGTTATTGAGCAACTGACACCGGTTTTCAGAAAGATTTTTAATGCACCGGAACTTGAGATCACAGATGAAATGACCGCCAATGATGTGGAAGGATGGGACTCTCTTTCTCACATGTTACTGATTGCAGATGTGGAAACTGCTTTTTCAATCAAATTCAAACTGAAAGAGTTGAATAAAATGCGGAATGTGGGTGATATGATTGAAATTATTTTGTCAAAAGCATAGGAATGGTTTTTACATCGGTAAACTTTATCCTGTTTTTTGCTGCGGTGATTGTACTGTATTTCAGTGCCCCGTTGAAATGGCGCTGGCTGGTCTTGCTGGTTGCCAGTTATTTTTTTTATATCAACATCAAACCGGTTTTTGCCATACTATTGGCTGCGGTTACCGCCTCTACGTATGTTTTTACCCGGTTAATGGATCAGACCCGCAAAGAGTCACGAAAAAATGTTTACAAGGTCATCAATATCATACTGGTACTGTTGCCCTTGTTTTTCTTTAAGTATTTTGCCGTTATTAATAACAGCCTGATAGCAGGTCTTCAGGGTTGGGGTATTCACTGGCCGCTTCCCGAAATTGAATTATTCCTGCCGGTGGGAATTTCCTTTTATACCTTCATGGCCATCGGTTATACCATTGATGTCTTCAATGAAGAAACACCCGCAGAAAAGCACCCGGGTATTGTGGCCCTGTTTATTTCTTTTTTCCCATTGATTTTATCAGGTCCCATTGAAAGGGCTGGCAATATGCTGCCCCAGTTCCGGAATCCTGTCAACCCGGACTATGACAAAGTGGTGAAAGGACTCCGATTTATGCTTTGGGGCTTTTTTATGAAATTGGTGGTGGCCGACCGGATCGGCATTTATGTAGATGCGGTATACCATAATATTCCAAATCATAATGGCACAACCCTGCTGGCAGCATTTTTTCTTTATCCATTCCAGGTTTATGCCGATCTGGGTGGATACTCACTGGTTGCCATCGGTGTGGCAGGTATATTAGGGATTAAGGTCATGGATAATTTCAGACGGCCCTTCTTTGCAGCTACCATGGCTGAATTCTGGAGAAGATGGCATATGTCACTGATTACGTGGCTTACAGATTATGTGTACACCCCAATTTCATTCGCGCTCCGCCAATATAAATTATGGGGTATTGTTTATTCGCTGATGATCACTTTTATGATCAGCGGGATCTGGCATGCTGCCTCGCTCACCTTTGTCGCCTGGGGGCTCTTACAGGGAATCTATCTCAGCGTAGAAGCGCTGACCAATAAACAGCGGGCAAATATGGAGAAGAAATATAAGCTGGCAAACAGGGGCTGGTATATCTTCCTGTCCTGCCTGATTACTTTTATTCTCTTTGGTATCTCCCAGGTTTTTGCACGTTCTGCCAACCTCCAGGATGCTTTCCAGGTGCTGGGAAAAATAGTTACTGAACCGGGAGCGCTTTTTATCGGGGCGCCTTCTATTTTGATTTTCAGTATACTGGGTATCAGTATGGTCATGTTGAAAGATTTTACAGATGAATACTATCCGGGCCGCTTTCTTTTATTTGAGAACCGGAACAAACCGGTCCGTGTTATGGCTTATAGTTTAGTGATTGTCCTGATTCTCCTGATCGGTGTATTTGATGGCGGGGAGTTTATTTATTTTCAATTCTGACGGGATGTTAAAAAAACTTTTTATAAACTTCTTATTGGTGGCTGCCGTGGTGGCGGTGCTGGACTTTGCTTTAGGTAAAGTACTCCGGCATTTTTATTTCCGGGAATCTTCCGGTCTGCATTACCGCACCACATATTCGATGGAAAAGGCCGATGCGGATATACTGATCTTTGGTTCTTCCAGGGCCAACCATCACTATGTACCCGAAGTATTTGCGGACTCACTGGGACTTACCTTTTATAATACCGGGCGTGATGGTAACGGAATTTTTTACCAGGCCGCACTGCTCAAATCCGTTTTAAAGAGATACACTCCTAAAGTCATCATATTGGATTATGCCGGTGATTTTGGCAAAGGACGACAGGTGTATGATAACCTGTCTTCTTTATTGCCTTACTATCAATCACACCCGGAGATCCGCCAGGAAGTAAACCTGCGCAGCCCGTATGAATCAGTGAAATTGCTTTCAGGTATTTATCCCTATAATTCTCAATTATTGACGATTGCGGTTGGAAACCTGGACATGAATAAAAAGCGAAAGTCTGATAACAAAGGATATGTACCGCTGGAGACAGAACATCCGGTTGTAAAAGAGTATTTTAATTCACTGATACAACAACCGGTGGATTCCAATAAGATCGAATCGTTGCGTGAATTTGTTCGTGTGGCAAAAGCATCGGGTACCCGCTTTGTGGTGGTCTATTCGCCACTTTATCAGGAACATAAGCGCTATTGGGAAATTGAAATATGTGAAACCATCTGTAAAGAGGCAGGTGTTCCTTTCTGGGACTATTCCCGGGATTCTTTTTTTGTACAACAGCCTGATTTGTATTACGATCCGGTACACCTGAATCATAAAGGTGCCCTGATTTTTTCAAAACAAATCGCATCCAGAATGCGGGACGTTTTGCATTGAATCAGAATCCTTAAATTGTATTATAAGTAGTATTTTACCTGTTCATTAAGCCTAACACAAAAACCATGAAAATTAAATACCTGCTGAAAGGTCTTCTGAAGAGTGTACCCGGGGTGGAATATGTTTATAATTTCCACAAAGAAACCGGCGGTACAGATAATGCCAGCTACTGTTATACGGTCTGGATGCGACACCTGATGATGGCCTGGGAAAACGGGTATCAGCGTATACCGGCATCCATAGCTGAACTGGGGCCCGGCGATTCACTGGGGATCGGGCTTTCTGCCTTGCTCACCGGGGCAGAAAAGTATTATGCACTGGATGTGATCCGGTATTCAAACACCGAACGTAACCTGTTAGTATTTGAAGAACTTGTAAAACTTTTCAAGGCAAAAGCGGCGCCATCTGATACTGAATTCCCGAATATGCGTCCGAAACTGCCGCAATTACATTTCCCGGCACATATCCTGACGGATGAAAAACTGGAAAAACTGCTGGATGAAAAACGGTTGGATCGGATACGGTCTTCGATCAGGGCTTGTGGTCAGGGTCAGCCTTTACAGGAAGATAGCATGATCCTTTACGAGGTTCCCTGGACAGACGCCTCCGTTATACGCCAGGAATCAGTGGATATGATTATTTCGCAGGCAGTACTGCAACATGTGAATGATCTTCCGGGGACGTATCGCAGCATGAACGCCTGGCTTAAGAAAGATGGTATTATGTCCCATAATATCGACTTGAAATCAATGGGGTCGTCCGATCATTGGTATGGACATTGGACCTATTCTGAACTGGAATGGAAAATAGTCAAAGGACGGAAAAAATACCTGATTAACCGGGAACCCTATTCGGTGCATATGCGGCTGGCGGATGAAAGCGGCTTTAAAGTGGTTAAAGAGATTAAGGATATTCAGGCATTACCCGACAGGAATCAGTTTTCCGGTCAGTATCGCAAAATGAAAGAGGAGGATATGACCATTTCCAGTTTGTTTATGCAGGCGGTTAAAACGAGGTTGCTGATATTGTTTAATTGTATCGTATTTGCCGGAGAACATTACAATGTGTACAGTCTCAGTACCATTGTTTAAATTATAAAATAAGAAGAATTGCGCCGGGTAATCATTGATAATAAAACAGGGTTCCTTATCAGGCCGGAGAAACTGCGTCGGAAAAAAAGACAGCGCATTTTTGTTGTTCTTTCGCTGGTGCTGACTATTGTACTCAGTTCATTGTCCGATTTTCACCTGGAACGTGTTCTTGGTCTTGAATACAGCCAGGGATTTGATATGCTTCAGCATGGGGGGTATTATTTTCTGCTGACCCTATTCCTGCTTTACCAGCTGCCCTCCCAGCAAGGGTCCTTTTCCTTTTATATCTCACTGTTTTCCTTTTCTGTACTGGTGGAAAGCATACAGTTATTCACGCCTGGCCGGACCTTCTCAGAATTTGATCTGTTGAGCAATTTTTTGGGAATTACTCTTGCATTTGTAATGAATAATTTTTTTGCAGGAGCTAAACAAAAAAACCGTTAGGCGGTTATTTGTTATAAAGCCTGTCAGACATTTTGTTAATTTTGCAACATGGGTATCCTCAGACAAATAGCCGAATACCTCTACCTCCGTAAAAAAGATCCCAACCGGCCAAAAGATAAGTGGATCGGGTATATGCATGGCATCAACCGGATCAGCCTTTTGGTATTCCTGCTTTGTATGATCATTCTGGCGGTTAAGCTCCTCCGGCACTGAGAAACCGGCTGATATGCGCCGCCGCTGTTGCTGAAGCATCACCTCCTTGCTGCAGCAGGGCTTTTAACCTTGCATATTCATCCTTCATTTTCATAATCCGATCCTCATTAGTGAGGATGGCCTTCAATTCAGTTTCGAGATTGTCCGGATTGAAAGCGTCCTGAATCAACTCCTTTACAATTTCCCGGTCCATAATGAGGTTGACCAGGGAGATAAATTTCACTTTAATCACACGCCTGGCGATCTGGTACGAAATGGGGGAGCCTTTATAACAGACTACTTCCGGGATACCCAGCAAGGCGGTTTCCAGGGTAGCCGTGCCGGAAGTGACCAGCGCTGCTTTTGATTGCAGCAGCAATTCATAGGTCCGGTTCTGCACATAGGTTACACCCGGGTAATTCAGCAGCAGTTCCTTATAAAAATCTTCATCAGTCCCGGGCGCTTTGGCTACTACAAACCGGTATTCCGGAAAACGGCGGCTCATCTCCAGCATGACCGGCAGTTTTTTACTGATCTCCTGTTTACGGCTGCCAGGTAATAAGGCTATCACCGGTTTTTCCGCCAACCGTTCTCCCGATCCTTTTGTGGCGGCTGCATCGGTTTCTTCCACCAGCGGATGCCCCACATAGTGAACATCCCAGTTCCATTTATTCTTAAAGTAATCTTT
>JAKQJH010000374.1 GCA_029561255.1 Bacteroidota bacterium
ATCCGAAGTTTACCGGGCGTAAAGCGGATTTTCTGGTTTTTTCTTCCAGCAGTTTCGGATAATCCTTCACATAATCCGGCAGGTCTTTTATACCGGGGATAGAATCTGTACGTACCTGGTAGATCGTGTCGGCTTCGCGGTCATAGAGATACATTTCACTCAGTCCCTGCAGGGTGCCTACTTTGGAACGGGCGGGTAAATCCACGGTAAACCCGGTTTCCGTAACAAAACTCGGGACAATAGTGGATTTAGAACCGGCTGCCTTTTGCAACCGGTAACTGATATAACGGCCATCCGGACTGATGGATAATCCTTGCAGCATTTTATCTTCCAGGTTTATACTGCGTAATTCTTTTTCTTTGGGTACAGACTTGGTATAAGCTTCAGCCATTTCCCTTTTTTTCTTTCTTTCTTTCAATACCTGGAACCAATGGAGTTGGTCCTGTTGCAGCCATTGTTCCTGAGGGTTAGCCCCGGCTCTGGCACTTGCAGGTGGAGCACCGCTTCGCTGAAAGCCACCGGCTGCCGGCGCTGTGGTGGATTCTCCTGTGCGTATATTGGTTAGCTGAATCGTTTCTCCACCCATGATATCCCATGAATACAAATTCTGATTCCGGGTATATATGATGCGGGTCTCATTGAAACCAAACTGGGGATTATTTTCCGCTTCAAGGGTTTGAGTGATCTGGCGGACACGCCCTGTTTTAGTATCCGTATAAAAAATATCCCCGTTTTTGGAAAACAGGTAGGCTGTCCGTGCCTGGTTATAAATAAAATTGCCAGTGGCGTTGTATTCCACTTTTTCCTTTACGGAAGCTTTTACCGGCTTTTTATCGGTCAGTGTGATATAATACAATGAATCTGCCGGTGCTTTATCAGGATTCCACATAAAATAAAGCCGTTTACCGTCATTACTCCAGGAAGGAGAGGAGGGAGAACTTCCCATCCACCGGGGATCCCGCATGATTTTTTCTACGGACAACGGTGATAAACCCGTTTGTGCCCCGGCACAATTGTACAGGAATAAAAGAAAGAGAACAGCCAGTTTTTTCATAACCCTTATTTTTCTATAAATATATTATAGAATGAGCATTACCGGGTATACGAATCTGAAATCTGGATAAACGGGATTAATTATCGGATGCGCCACTGTCAATCCAACAAAGGATCGAGTTTTTCTGAGCGGTGCTGAGTGAACTGTTTTTAGGCATAGAACCCGAAGACACGGCAGAACGGATACTGTTCCTCGAATTAAAAATGGCGGTAAAACTGGTCAAAGCCCCAGGGCCGTTGACACTGCCACTTCCATGGCAGGAAGAAGTAGTGGCGCAGCTGGATTGTATGATTGGATTTACATCAGCGGCAAAATTTTTATTTACAACGGCAGAACAATCCAGGGCTCCACCCCCGGAGTTATTGCTCCCGTTACTTTCTTTACTGCAGGCATATAGAAAAAAAGTAATGAGCGGGAGGACAAGAATGAATCGTTGCTGTTTCATACGGTGATCCGTTTTTTATCAAAACGGATTCGGGAAAAATAAGTTGCCTGCTGCCAGGATAAAAAGCAAAAACCACAAGGGTGATTACGATTGAAAAGTCCGGCATTCACGTATACATCAACGAATCCGTTCCGTCAGATCAGTTCCCCCACATGCCGGTGTATATTCCTGGAGAGGGTTTCTGTAGGTACATCATTGGCATCTCCGCCAAACGGATCCTCTATTTCTTCAGCAATCAGTTCCAGGCTCGCGAGTACATAAAAAACAAACGCAGTGACAGGGATAGCATAGAATCCCAACTGAAACACAAATCCAAAGGGCAGGGTCATGACATAAAAGAATATGAATTTCTTGATAAACACACTATAGGAAAAAGGGATAGGGGTATTCTTGATCCGTTCACAGGCACCGCATATATCCGTAAAGGATTGCAGTTCCGCATTGAGAAAAAGTAGTTGTTCTGCCGTTAAAACCCCTTCCCGGTATAATTGCTGAACCTGCCGGTACATCAATAATGCGACCTGGTTGGGTACATGTTTTTCCCAGTCAATTTTTTGAAATAAATGACGGTTCTCCTCGTCTTCAAATAATTCAAGACGGGTCTGCTCCTTATGCAGGTGATGGTGCAGGGCAGAGGCAAAGGCCGGAATGGCTTTCCGGAAAAAGGTCCTGCTTTTCAGATCTCCTTCCGGAAGAATGGTTTCCAGTTTCATGGCCAGGTTGCGGCTGTTGTTGACCAGGGCGCCCCATAATTTACGGCCTTCCCACCAGCGGTCATAGGCGGTATTGGTGCGGAATACCAGCAACATCGAGATCGCGAACCCCAGGAGGGTATGCATCACCGGGATATTGCGGATATAGTGTTTCTCCGGGAGCTGCCAGTAATAAATTTCCAGCCAGGCCACCGCTCCGGTATAGATACTGATCCCAATAATTAATGGCAGTAACTGCCTGAACGTATCTGCTTTGTGAAATCGGATAATAAAAGTGAACCAGTCACGGGGATTATAAGAAATCATTCCGGTTTTTATTTCAAAAATAAGGCAATCGGGTAAATGGTTGTTTACATGTATGTACAGTTAACCCTTCAAAAAAAAAGCTGTCCCGGATGGAACAGCTTTCTGCTTATCAGATCAATGGATTATTGCTTGCTTTTGGCTTTTACTTTACTGACCGGTTTTTCAGGTTTCCTTTCCCCTTTAATGGTTGACGCCAGTTTAATGGCTTCAAACGCATTAATGATTCCACCGGTTTTGCTGAGTTCTTCCAGTTCAGCTGACTCATCGGTACCCGGGTTATTCACTTTCTCCCCTGGTTTTTTGGCGGACTTTTCAATCACCATTTTCACCTGGCGGGCACTGAGGGTCGGGTAGTATTCCATAATAAAGGCCGCGAGACCTGCCACTACCGGGGAAGCCATACTGGTTCCCTGAAGATTTTGGTACGTATCTCCACCCGGTACTGTGGCATAGATCCGTACACCCGGGGCAAAAACATCCACTTCTTTTTTTCCATAGTTGGAAAAACTGGCAGTTAATCCGCCTGCTTTGGGATCGCCACTGGCCCCAACCGTAATCCAGTTATTGGGGCGTGTTCCATCCAGCAGGTTCGGCGTAGGGTAGTTATAAGAAGAATCCAGATTCTTCGCATCATTACCCGCGGCATGTACCAGTAACACTCCTTTTGATTCGGCATATTTAACGGCATCATCCACCCATTTTTTCTGGGGAGAGTAGCTCTTACCAAAACTCATATTAACGACCCGGGCTCCATTATCCACGGCATAGCGAATAGCCAGGGCAATATCCTTATCGTGTTCATCACCATCAGGAACAGCCCGAAGTGACATAATGCGGACATTGTCTGCCACACCATCCATTCCTTTGCCATTGTTACGGGCGGCAGCAATAATACCCGAAACGTGTGTACCATGCAGGGCCGCTTTATTACTGACCATTACATTGTTGTTGCCATAAAAACGGTCATTGAAATCCTCGTAATTATCTTTTACCACATCAGTACGATAAGCAGGTGGGGCGGTGTTGGCAGCGTTAGCTTTGGTTTCCTCACTTTCCACAAATTCACCAAAACCTTCGAGAAACTCCTTATTTGAGGTTTCCAGTGCATCGTTGGAAGACATTAAGCCGAAAATCATGTTCTTGGCTTTTTTCACAGCCACATCATCCGACTTTAAACTATCCAGTTCCTTGCCGGTATACACATCTTTACCCAGGGCCTTGCGCAAAACAGTATCGGCTTTCAGGCAGTTATTGTACGCCCTGCGCATCATCAGCAGTTCAAGACCATTCTGTTTGTTTTCGCCAACCACTTCTTTTTCTGCACGTTTCCAATCAGCAAATTCAATCGCTTCTTCTGCAGACAACTCCTCAGGTTTTATATTTTTATCCGCGAACTTTGATTTATACCGGTGATAAACACGGGCTGCTTCATAGGAGTCCTTGTCAACATTTTGTCCATCCCGGCCTCCCAGGAAATTCCAACCATGTACATCGTCTACATAACCGTTTTTATCATCGTCAATTCCGTTCCCCGGGATTTCTTTGGGGTTGGTCCACAAAACTGATTTAAGGTCTTCGTGCAGGGTATCGATACCGGAATCAATAACGGCCACAATCACCGTATTGCTTTTTAATTTTTTTGATTTGACAAACTGGTAGGCTTTTTCAGAACTGATTCCATAATAACCACTGGCTTTTTTGTCCATCATATGCCAGCCTTTAGGCACTTCACTGTTCTGCGCCTGGAGCAACAGGGCGAAGAATAAACCGGATAGGAGCAGGCAGGTACGTTTTACTACTAATAACATTGATCAGATTTTATTTTACAAATTTGGTATAGGCGTAAAAATAATGATTACCATTCATACAATTTTCACAAATAAAGCCCCGGAAAACCGGGGCTTTAGCATTTTATTCACGTTGGGGATCAGTAACTCAGTTTCAGTTCCACCCTCCGGTTCAGCGCAACCTCAGCCGGGGATTTACCCTTGCTGACCGGCTGTGTAGGTCCGAAACCTTTAGCTTTCAGCCTTTCAGAACTGATTCCTTTCTTCTCCAGGTAGGCTTTTACATTGTCTGCCCGCTGCTGAGAAAGGCGCATATTGGCATCAAAATACCCGTTATTGGCGGTATGTCCTTCGATGGATAACTTAATATCGGGGTTATCCTGAAGGATTTTAGCAACCTCATCCAGCACTTTCAGGGAGTTGGGGAGAAGGACGGCGTCTGCCTGTTTGAACTGGAGCCGTTTGGCGGCATAATTTACTTTCTCAATAATCTCCTTTTTCACTTCTTCCGGGAGGCAACCATTATACTGACGGGTTCCTTTTACTTCCGGACATTTATCTTCTTCATCATTTACTCCGTCCCCGTCTTTATCGGGTATCGGGCAACCTGCATAACGGATCACGCCAAATTCGTTCGGACATTTATCATTCTCATCATTAATTCCGTCCTTATCGGTATCAGGCACGGGGCAACCATTATATTTAATGAGACCGGCCATATCCGGGCATTTGTCTGTTTTATCGGCAATCCCATCTGCGTCTTTATCCGGGCAACCATTGGTGGCAGCAGTACCGGGTTCATCCGGACAACCATCTTTTACATCTTCAATTCCGTCTTTGTCTTTGTCCAGCACTTTCTTTTCAATTTTCTCCGGTTTTCCCAGGAAAACGCCAATCGTTCCTCCAATAGTCTGATGACGAAAACTACCAATATAGGAAGTAGACTCATAGAAATCATTCAATCCGCGGCTGTAATTGGCTGTGATAAAAAAACCTTTAAACTCCACGCCCACTAAACCATTCACGCCAAAATTATACGTACGGTATTGCCCTGGCTGGTTTCCTACCGACAAATCACTGTTTTCTTCCGAGTCAACCACACCGGTATTCAGTTCAGTCTGGGAGGTTTCCTTACCGGTATAGAAGAAGGAACCATATGGGCCGCCACCGATTACGAATTTGGTTCGCTGACCAAATTTCAGCACCAGGTTCAGGGGAAGATCAATATAATTGATATACTGGGTGCTTTGCTGACGTACAATAGTCCCAACCGGCGGGTCAAAGGACTGGGCATACTTACGTCCTTTATTATAATAAATAACCCCGGGCTGGAAAAAGAGTTTGGATTTGGGGGAGAACGCTATATCAGCAATAAAACCGGTATGAAAACCGATCCGGCCGGTATAGTTATTTTTAATATCATTCCAGTTGGGAAGTTCATTTTCCTCGATAACCGTGGACTGGTGTCCTCCGGCAACGATTGCCACTCTTACCTGGGCGGCCGAAATCAGCCCGCAACCAAGCAGGATGAAGAGGAAAGCATAAATCTTTCTCATAGGCGTTGATTGTCGCATTAATGGGTTTGTTTGCAAAAGTCAACAAAAAAACCGGTATATCATAATATGCCGGTTTTCAATGTTTTCAACAGCTGTGGAGATCTTATCAGAGGTCAAACCTGATTCCCTGTGCCAGGGGCAGTGATTGGCTGTAATTTATCGTATTCGTCTGGCGCCGCATATAAGCTTTCCAGGCATCACTGCCGCTTTCCCGGCCACCACCTGTTTCTTTTTCACCACCGAATGCTCCGCCGATTTCAGCCCCACTGGTGCCAATATTGACATTGGCAATACCACAATCACTGCCGGCATGAGATAGAAATTGTTCGGCTTCCCGCATATTCAGAGTCATAATGGAGGAGGAGAGTCCCTGGGGCACTTCGTTCTGTATGGCTATGGCTTCCTCCATTGTTTTGTACTTTAATAAGTACAGGATCGGGGCAAAGGTTTCATGCTGCACGATCTGATAACCCGGTTCTGCTTCGGCAATACAGGGTTTTACATAACAACCGCTTTCGTAGCCGGGTCCTTCCAGCACGGCACCTTCTACAATAAACCGTCCTCCTTCTTTTTTGCAGGCATCAATGGATGCCAGGTACATCCGTACAGCATCCTTATCAATTAATGGTCCGACATGATTATGCTGATCCAACGGATCACCGATCTTCAATTGCTGATAAGCGGCTACCAGTTTATTTTTTACGGATTCATACACGTCCTCATGAATAATCAGCCGGCGGGTAGTGGTACAGCGTTGCCCGGCAGTTCCCACCGCACCGAATAAAGCACCCAGGATGGCAATATTCAGATCTGCTTCTTTGGAAATAATAATAGCGTTGTTGCCACCGAGTTCCAGTAAGGAACGGCCCAGCCTGGCCGCAACCGTGGTGCCCACCGCTTTACCCATCCGGGTAGAACCCGTTGCGGAAACAAGGGGTACGCGGGTATCGGCAGACATCCATTCTCCGATTTCCCGACCACCAATTACCAGTCCGGAAACCCCTTCCGGAATATTATTTCTCCGGAAGACATCCGCTATTATATTCTGACAGGCAACCGCGCAAAGCGGAACTTTTTCAGAGGGTTTCCATACACATACATCCCCGCAAACCCAGGCCAGCATCGTATTCCAGCTCCATACCGCAACCGGGAAATTGAATGCGGAAATGATACCCACAATACCCAGCGGATGATATTGTTCATACATCCGGTGTGCGGGCCGTTCACTGTGCATGGTCAGTCCGTGCAGCTGCCGGGAAAGTCCAACCGCAAAATCACAGATATCAATCATCTCCTGCACTTCCCCATATCCTTCCTGCAGGCTTTTTCCCATTTCATAGGAGACCAGTTTACCAAGGGGTTCTTTATTTTCACGCAGGGCATCACCGATCTGCCGTACAATCTCACCCCGACGGGGGGCAGGCACTAATCGCCAGGTTTTAAACGCTTCTTCTGCTTTTTGCATCACCGTCTCATAGCCCGCTTTATCTGCCGCCGTTACCGAGGCGATTATTTTACCATCAACAGGAGAGTAAGAGTCAATCGTTTCACCAGCGGA
Source organism: Bacteroidota bacterium (assembly GCA_029561255.1). Classification (GTDB taxonomy): domain Bacteria; phylum Bacteroidota; class Bacteroidia; order Chitinophagales; family Chitinophagaceae; genus JJ008. The sequence continues at coordinate 7,420 of JAKQJH010000374.1, forward strand.
AGTGATCCACCGGGTGCCGGTACTTACACCAGGGTTGGTGGTACCGATCTGTAAAGTCTTCAGAAATTCCATATGTAATATTTAAAGGTCACAAAGCTATCTCAATTCCGCCTGATAACCATCGGCCGGGCATTTGTGCGCCGAGTAAATCAATATAAGCGGTATTAAAGAGATTATCCGCCTGCAAAAAAAGCCGGCCCTTCACTGGAATAAACTGCCAGCCTGCTTTTACATTCATCAGAAAATAGGAGGGGGTGAGTTTGCTGTTTAAAGGCGCAGAAAACTGTTCGGCTCTTTCTTTATATAACCCGGCAATAGAAAAACTGAATCGTTTAACGGTCCAGGCGATGGAATAATTCAACAGTATCCGGGCATGGGAGGAAATATACAGGGAAGGAACGGGGTCATCATTGACGGATTTCAGCCAGGTAAAACCAGCCATAGCAAGTAACTGGCTGTTTGGCCCGGTCTTCTCATTGTACATGATATCCAGTTCAAGGCCACTGGTCCTGATAAATTCCACATTTTTCGCCAGCGCATAACTTCCTCCGGGTACCAGATTATCTTTCCGGGGCATATCCGCATAAGCCGTATTGGCCCAGTCAATCAGGTCCTCGTGATCCCGGTAAAAAAAACCGGAACTGATCCTGAACCGGGAAGAAAAATTATAATCCGCCCCAAATTCCATATTCCATGCCCGTTCCGCTTTCAGAGCCGGATTGCCAATTCGTCCACTGCTCACCAGGGACTTGTTATAATTATTGTAGCGCTCTGTGAAATCCGCATCGCGGAAAGATTTACCCGCGGCGGCACGTAATGTGAGCTTCGACAGGCTCCAGGCCATATTTAACTGGGGAACCAGCACCCACCCATAACTCTCATCCCAATCGAGGCGGAGACTTTCATTGATATATAAATTCCTGCCCGGGTGGTGACGGAGAATTCCATACAACGCGCCATGCCATAAAGAATGTTCGCCGCGGTCATTGGACTTAATAAATTTCAGGGAATGTTGCACTCCTGCCGTAAACCCGTTTTTTTCATTAATGATTCCGGAAAAATAAGCCTGGCTGGCATAGAACCCGGCCCGGTTATCGTTGGGTACCGCCGTAGGACGGAACCAGTACTGATCGCGCAGTTTTTTATACACCGCATCAATTTGTAATTGTCCCTTCTTGTACTTTTTTTGTAACGCCGCCTGGATCCAGGCACTGTTTACTATTTCATTGGCGGTATCACTGGCAAAACTGGTATAGAAATTCTGTGCATTGAATTTCCGGAAATCGGCAGCGGTACGTAAACTGACCCGCCAGTTATTGGTCAGTTGCCGTGAAAAGGAAAGATTGGCGGTATGCAGATTGAAATATCCTTTGGTTCCACGAAGGGGTTGTCCATTCGTGTTATTGCTGAATAATCCGCCGCTGAAACTGTTTTTGTGAGCTGTCCATCGTCCATATACAGCCGTGTTCAGTAGTCCGTATTCGCCGGCCACAATCCGTCCCCGGTATTCATTGTTGTATTTTTTTCCCGAAAATGATTTACTGATAATATTTACCACCCCCCCAACGGCTTCGGAGCCCCAGACGGCAGCGGCTGCCCCTTTTAATATTTCCACCCGCTCAATCTCGGCAGGGTGTAAGGGGATATAGAGGTTAAAATGTCCGGTCAGCGGATCATTTAGTTTCACCCCATCTATAATTACTAATACCTGCTGGAAAGTACCACCCCTGATGGTTATGTCTGCCTGTGCCCCCTGTGGACCGCGTTGCTGTACCTCGATCCCTGGCAAATACCGGAGCAATTCATCCACTGATTGTACCGGTAATGTATTAAAAGCAGCCCCGTTTATGGCAATAATATTCCGGCCGCTCTCTTTTTGCTGCTGGGCCGTCTGTGTGGCGGTTATAATCACATTACTGAGCAGGAGGGAGGAATCCTGTGCGTGGAGAGAAAATGAAATAAACAGGAACAGGCATAACGCACCGGGTCGCATACTTTTCATGTGTTGGTTTTGCGCAAAATTAGGATTACCGGTTATTTACCCGTTTAAAATTGAACGAATGACAGAAGCTTTACAATCGGTCAGTATTGTTCCTGTTCGTTGGGAAAATTACCGGATTTTACATCAAGGATATATTGCTGTACCGCACCGGTTGCCTGTTCGGCCAGGTTCAGGTACTGACGTAAGAAGCGGGGTTTGAACTCCGTATTTATGCCCAGCATATCATGCATCACGAGTACCTGCCCGTCACAACCATTACCGGCACCGATTCCAATAGTCGGAATGCTGAGGCTTGAAGAAACGGAAGTAGCCAGTTCTGCCGGTATTTTTTCTAATACCAGGGCAAAACAACCCGCTTGTTCCAACAGCCGGGCATCCTCCCTTAGTTTGCCGGCCTCATTTTCTTCCTTTGCCCGTACTTCATAGGTGCCGAATTTATAGATGGATTGTGGCATCAGTCCGAGATGACCCATCACCGGAATGCCGGCCGAGACTATTTTCTTTACTGAATCAATTACTTCTTCGCCCCCTTCCAGTTTTACCGCGTGCGCACCGGTCTCTTTCATTATCCGGATTGCCGAAGCTAAAGCGATTTCCGTATTCGACTGGTAGGACCCAAAGGGCAGATCAACCACCACAAAACAACGTTCAATACCCCGGATCACGGAAGAGGCATGATAAATCATCTGATCCAATGTGACCGGTAAGGTGGTTTCATGTCCGGCCATTACATTGGATGCTGAATCACCAACCAACAGCACATCAATTCCGGCCCCGTCAATTATCCGGGCAAATGAATAATCGTAGGCGGTCAGCATGGAAATTTTTTCCCCAGCTGCTTTCATCTTCTGCAACGTGTGAGTGGTGACACGCTTTACTTCTTTTTTCACAGATGACATAACTGAAAATTAAATGGTAAAAAGGTTATACTTCCAGTTCACGGAGCCTGATTTCCTCGTAAAGATTTTGGATGAGTCCGTCGGCAAGACCGATTTTCGGAACATATATCTCTTCTGCGTCGGCCCAGCGCATAATATTAATATAAATCAGTAATGCCGGTACAATCACATCGGCCCGGTCTTCCCGAAGCTTATGCAGGCTGATCCGCTGGAAAAGGGTGAGATTGCTGAATTCTTTATAGTAATCACGAAGCAGGTCCAGGTGAAGGGGCTTTCCGTCTTTCCTTTTTGACAGGGAAAAAACTTTATTGATATTACCTCCGGTCCCGATCGCGGTGACATGATGATAGCCTTTTGTTTTACTACGGATATAGTCCTTCAGTTCATCCCAGCTGGATTCGGTCACCTGGTTTTTAAGCATCCGGATGGTGCCGATATTAAAAGATTTCTTGAAAATCAATTTGCCATCACTGAAAAAAGTCAGTTCGGTACTGCCTCCTCCTACATCAATATAGAGATAGGACTCATCGTTGGCCATATTTTCAGCCACATGATTTTCGTAGATCAGGGAAGCTTCCTGGTCACCGCTGATAATTTCGATATCAAGGCCGGTTTCTGCCTTCACCTGTTTGATGATATCCGGTCCGTTTGTGGCATCCCGCATGGCGGAAGTAGCGCAGGCTTTGAGGTGTTTTACTTCATATACATCCAGGAGCAGACGGTATGATTTGATGGTTTTAATGATTTTCTCGGCTTTGCCTGCAGAAATTTCCCCTTTATCGAAGACATCAAATCCGAGCCGGAGTGGAACCCGCACCAGCATTGTTTTTATAAATTCAGTGGTTCCCTGTGGACCATTTGCCACTTCCATGATCAATAGTCTTGCTGCGTTGCTCCCGATATCAATGGCTGCCAGTTTCAATTTGGGTCAGTGTTTTTTTGTGCAGGAATTTGTACGTTTCCACCTGCGACCGTATTTTCTTTTTTTCGGTTCTCACATAGTCATTGCTGAGTTCATTGTCCAGTCTTCTTGCCTTCACATTATCTTCCAGCTGGATATTCAGGATGTCAATTAGTTCCTTTTTCAGTTCGGGATGCCAGACCGGACAGGTGGCTTCCACACGATGTTCCAGGTTTCTTAACATCCAGTCGGCCGAAGATAGGTAAACTTTCTGTTTGCCCTTGTTGTGAAATACCCACACCCGGGCATGTTCGAGGTATTCATCCACGATACTGATAGCCCGGATTGGGGACTGGTATTTTTTATTCTCCGAATACAAACCAAAAATGCCCCGCACGATCAGCCGGATTTCCACACCCGCTTTTGCCGCTTCTTCCAGTTTGGCAATCAGTATTTCGTCTGAAAGCGAATTCATTTTAAGAATAATAGAAGCGGGTTTCTTTTTGCGGGCCTGTTTGATTTCTTCCTCTATAAGCCGGATCATTTCCTTTTTTACAAAATGCGGACTGGGCAACACATAACGGCAGTCTTTTAAAAAGTGAAGGCCGGTCTTAGGTTGTTCGAGGAAATGAAAGATCCGGTTTACATCCCCCATGATCTTTGGATTGGAGGTCAGCAGGCAATGATCCGCGTAAATACGGGCTGTCTTTTCATTCAGGTTGCCGGTACTTACAAAGCCGTACTGCAAAATGGTATTATTTTTCGTCCGTTTACGGATCAGGCAGAGTTTGGAATGCACTTTCATATGCGGGATCTCCACCAGCACCCTGGCACCTTCTTCTTCCAGGCGGTTCTTCCATTCTATATTGGCTTCTTCTTCAAAACGGGCTCTTAATTCAATCATGACGATCACTTCCTTGCCATTCCGGACGGCATTGATCAGGGCATTGATAATCTTGGACTGGGAGGCCAGCCGGTAACAGGTGATTTTTATGGTCGTGACTTCCGGATCAAAAGCCGCTTCCCGGAGCAGATCTATCAACGGTGTAAAAGAATGATAAGGAAAGTGAAGGAGGATATCCTTTTCCTGGATCAGGTCCGATACCCGGCGTTCGGTCATCAGTGGATGATCAAAAGGTTTGTTCCGCTTTCTTTTTTCTTTAAAAACCTCATCCGGGAAATCCATAAAATGCCGGAAATTATGGATCCTTCCGCCTGGTATCAGGTTATCCTTTTTGGACAGATTAAGTCGTCGTACCAGGTACTCCAGCAATCCCGGATCCATTTCGCGGTCGTATACAAACCGCACCGGTTTTCCTTTCCGCCGGTTCTTGACCCCCTTTTCAATCTTCTGGATAATATTGGTCGACAGGTCATCATCGATATCAATCTCCGCATCCCGGGTTACTTTAAAAATATGGGATTGGTAATGATCATATCCGAAATAGGAAAATATATCCGGCAGGTTAAACCGGATCACATCCTCCAGTAAAATGATATGCTTTTCCTCATTGCCGGAAGGCAGAATTTTAAACCGGCCGTGGATCCGGCTGGGGATCTCGATGAGGGCATATTTTTTATGAAAAGCACTTTCTTTTTTCCACATCACTACAGCCAGGAATATGGATTTGTCCCGCAACATAGGGAACACCGGGATATTCTCAATCATCAGGGGGATCAGGTCGGCACTGACTTCCTCCTCATAATAAGTACGGACAATTTCCTGCTGTTCCGGGTTCAGTTCCTTTTCATTTCGCAGGAAAATCTTTTGTTTATTCAGTTCAACCAGGCATTCTTCCCAGATCCGGTTGAATTCTCCCTGCTGGTTCAGTACGGTCATCTGGATCTCGTCAATGATCTGTTGCGGATTATTCTCCAGGTGCATCCGGGCCTTGGTACCAAACTGAATCATTCGTTTCAGGGTGGCGACCCTGACCCGGAAAAACTCATCTAGGTTATTGGAAAAAATGCCGAGGAAACGAATCCGGTCACGGAGCGGAACACTGTTGTCCGCAGCTTCCTGTAATACACGGGCATTAAAGGACAACCAGCTGATATCTCGGGCAATGGTTTTGTGCTTGGGATTTTCCGGCATAAAGGGTTTTGATAAACTTTTAATTGACTATAAAATTACCAAAGCCGGATTCATTTGTATGTTAAGTTTTAAGAAAAAAAGGGATCATTCCCCTTTCATTTTTTCAATAAGGGCCGTTGTAGAATATCCCTCAAGTATCGGGTTGATCACTACTTTACCACCGGCCGCTATCACTTCCTTTCCCCCGGCCACCTGATCCGGGGTATAGTCCCCTCCTTTAATGATCACATCCGGCAGGATGGCCGTAATGAGTTCAAGCGGGGTGTCTTCTTCAAAAATGACCACGGCATCCACCATCAGCAACGCAGCCAGGAGAATAGCCCGGGCATCCTGGTTATTTACCGGACGGCTCTCTCCCTTCAAACGTTTTACGGATGCATCTGCATTTAGTCCGACTACCAGGTAATCGCCTTCTTTAGCCGCTTCCGAAAGCGAAAAAATATGTCCGGGGTGCAGGATATCGAAAACGCCATTGGTGAAAGCCACTTTTCTTCCCATGGTTTTCCATTGGGTGACCTGCTGAACAGCGAGTTCGCGACTGATAATTTTATGTGGAATTAAATCGGCCCGATTCATGGTTTTGCTTTTTTATTAAAGTAGGGCAGGGCGCCGAAACTGAGAATGCCGCCCAGTAAAATGACGGTGGTTTGTGCCAGCCACAAGATCCAGCCAAAGGCCAGGGCAATGGTATAATTCAATCCATACAACTGCATGGTTTTCTCAATCAGGTAGGCATAAGCGCCGATTCCGCCGGGTGACGCGATCATCCCGATACTGCCGGCAGACAAGATGGTAAAAGCCTCTTTTACCCCATAAAGTTCCGTTTCCTGAAAAGCCATAAAACCAATGTACCCTCCGGCCAGATAAAATCCCCAGATCAGGAAGGTATATACTAAGAACAGTCCTCTTTTCTTTAGATGACGGATCGTACTGATTCCCTGCATCACACTCAGGTATACTTTCCGGAAAAGGACCAGTAAGTCATGGATCGTTTTTTTCCGGATCAGCATCCAGAGACCAATCAGAAGGGCTATGGCGGCCACAATGATCAGGGTAACCAGCAGGGTAGACACTTTCTTTTCTGTTTGTACCTCATTGGAACTGAAAAAAGCTTCAATTATTTGGGAATATAGCTGCGGTTGAAGCAGGAGGGTAGTACCAAATACCAGCAGCAGGGTCAGTGCATCAATCATCCGTTCCAGGATAATCGTTCCAATCAGTTTATCCGCAGGAATTTTTTCATACCGGGCCAGCACGGTACATTTTACGATTTCACCCAGCCTGGGTACCCCCATATTTACCAGGTAACCGATCATAACAGCGAAAAAAGAATTGGCCCTTGACGGTGTATAACCCAGTGGCTCTATTAACAGACGCCAACGGATGGCCCGTACCCAATGGCTGCCGATCAAAATCAGAAAAACCGGAATAGCCAGCCAGTGACGCGCATTCCGGAAGGCCATTTTGATCTGTTCGGTTTTTTCCTGGTCCAGGTTTTTCAGGGAAAGCCAGGCAAAGAAAATACCCAGGCCGAGAAAAAGAAGATACTGCAATATGGTCCGGATATTTTTCTTCATCGCTGCCCGAAAGTAAACCGATGAAAGCGAAAAACAAAACTATGTGGAGGAAGTCCGTGTTAATTCAAGGGCAGGTTATCAATCAGTCGGACTTCACCCAAAAAGGCAGCCACCAGTGCCACCAGTTGTTGCTTCCCGTCCCAATAAGTAACCGGCTGAAGGGTAGTGGCATCGGCGATCACGATATAGTCAGTCCTGAATCCGGCTGCCTGAAGCTGGTCAAAAGCGGATTTTTGAATCACATCCAGCTTACCTGCTTTCAGGTTTTCTTTCAGGAAGGATAATGTCCGGTAGATCGTTACAGATATTACCCGGTCAGCTTCGTTTAGTCTCCTGTTCCGGCTGCTCATTGCCAGTCCATCAGGCTCACGAAGGGTGGGGCAGATATGGAGTTGAATTTTTTCGCAGTTGCCTGTTTGTTGTAACAGCCGGTTAATCACCATGCATTGCTGGTAATCTTTCTGACCCATAAAAAGTGCATCCGGTTCAACCTGTAAAAGCAGTTGGTTTACGACCTGGCAGACCCCCTGAAAATGACCGGGTCTGAATTTCCCTTCCAGCAGGGTCTCCATCTCGCCAAGGTCAAATTTTTGATTGGAGGTTAGTCCATCCGGGTACATTTCGTCCACATCTGGCAAAAACAGAAGGTCACATCCGGCGGATAAAAGGAGGGCAATGTCTTTATCAGTTGACAGGGGATACTTTTCAAAGTCAGCAGGATCGTTGAACTGGGTGGGGTTTACAAATATGCTGCAAACGGTCAGGGTGGTTGCCGATTTTGAGGCTTGGATCAGGGATAAATGCCCTTCATGCAAAGCCCCCATGGTGGGAACAAATCCTATTTTTTTGCCTGATTTTCGTTGAACATCAAGATGTTTACGCAGGTCAATTGCTTTTTTAAATAAAATCATGCGATGATAGTCTTTGACGGTTAATAGGCTTTAAAAAATATAATTCGGCCGAAATTTGTTACCTTTGCACGCCTTTAGGCGATTGTACCGGGAGGAAAGCGGGTGTTTTTCCCGCCTTAGCCGGGTACAAAAAAAGGACGCACATGTCAGCAAAGAAAAGAATTTTATTTATCGCGAACGAAATGTCACCCTACCTGGAGTTGACTGAGTTTTCAGAAATCGTGAATAAGCTCGCGATCAAAGCAAATGACAACAACTTTGAGGTCCGTT
>JAKQJH010000021.1 GCA_029561255.1 Bacteroidota bacterium
CCTGAAATTTTTCATCTGTTAATATGTCCGGTTCCATGAGCTAATTACTGTTTTGATGCTTCTGAATTATCGTCTGATTTACCCTGATTCATTTCTCTGAGGACTTCTTCCAAATCTGATGGAGCCAACTGTTTCAGCATCTTTTTAATTTTTTCTTTACCATCCTCTGCTTTCTCGAAAATGGAATCCATCACCTTATCTGTTTCCTCTGTGTCAAAATTGCCCATATATGCTTCTGTGATCTTGATGTCGGAATGACCGAGAATATTCTTTAAATGATTGTTATCTACCCTTCTATCCTTAGCGATGCGGGCAAAACTGTGCCTTGAAATATGAAAACTGATGTTCTTGATAATGCCGGCCAGTGTAGCAATCTTTTTCAGATATTTATTTATTAGTACATTCTTGCTGTTAACATCATTTAACAGCTTTTTAATCATATCAGGTGGCAATGTTGCTCGTTGATCTTCTGTGATAGCCTTAGCATATGGTGCATCGTTGTCGAGCAGTGGAAAAATGTAATCAGTTGGTTTGCTGTTCTCTTTATAATACCATTTAAGAATAGACTTAGGCTTTTCATGCAATTTGATACTCCTGTCTTTCATTGTTTTCCCCATCCGGTATTCCAGTCTGCCATCAGTAGTGATGTTGCTCCAGCGCAGTTGTATTAAGTCTCCTGCACGGATACCAGCCATATAATAGGAAAACAGGAAATAATTTTTACAATGCCAGATCAGACTTCCTTCAGGAAGATCCAGATTTTCAATCAGCTCTATTTCTACTGAATTCAATTTCTCCTTCATTGCACTCTTTTCCTGCGCATATTTGAATCCCAGGAAAGGGTTCATCTCAGGCTTGATGATCTTTTCTACACTAATAGCACGGTTTATAAGCGTCTTAAAGATTCTCAGGGTTAAAGAGATGGTGCTTGGATGCAATGTAGCTTCAGGATTACGGATGTTATGCAGGGTATAAAGATGGGCTTCAAACTTCGCCAGAAAGGCCGTGGTTATCTCTGAAAAGAGCAAATCCTTCTTGTTTATTTCCGTCAAGTAAGTATAAAGCTTATTGCAGAAACCGTTATATTTCTTGAAATTCCTATAACCACCTTCGTTATAAATATCCTTTGTACGTTGTCTGGCAAATTCCAGGAATGAAGGGGAAGTGTCGGCAGATGTAATCTTTTCTTTAATGAGCTCCTTTGTGGCCAGGCCTGAATTTCTTAATTTCTTATATGTGTTCTTTGCGTCCTCAATCTCATCAGCAAGGTCCTGGTTCCATTTTTTGTGGTTAGGTTCAGAAGTCCTTATCCAATTCCCCTGTTTTGCCTTGGGATTAAAATCATTTTTACTTTTAAGTTCGACGGTGGTTTTTTTTCTGATATGTTTCTTATCCTGGGTAATCCTCAGCAAAACGACATACGTTTTATTTTTTGTAGGTTTGTTATTCAGTTCCAGATTGAAAGTGATGCCCATATAATAGCTTATCTTTAAAAACAGCTGTAAATATACAAATTACTGAAACTTCTACTGAAACTTTTTCGTTATTTCTTTACATTTTATTACTTTCAAATACTTATTAGTTTTACTAAATAGTTATATATCAATGCATATAGAGTAAAGAAAAATATAGTGAAATGTGATTCAAGTATCCCCCCCGGGGGTACATGGCACGAAGGGGGAGGGGTTTATATTATACCCCGGGCATGTAAACCAGAAAAGGAAACTCAGAGGGCCAGGTATAACCAGCGGAGAATTATATTAAATTTGAATGTAACCCCCTGGGGTAAACCGGGGAAGCAAATTATAAACCGCGTTTTAATATTTAAGTTATGCCATACAAAACAGGAAGCCGGGAAAGATTATACGGATGGAAACCCAAACCCCAGGGTAACGGGCCACGGATGGAGAACCGCAAACCTAAAACAGACTTGTATTCTACCTCCAGATGGAAGAGGGAGAGCCTGGCCTGGAAGCAGGGGCACCCCCTTTGTGAGGACTGCAAGAGTAGAGGGATGACCAGACCGGCAGAGGTGACTGATCATATAATCCCGTTCCCTGTATGCGGGGATTTTTGGGACCGTAGCAACTGGCAGAGCCTTTGCAAATCATGTAACATAGCCAAGGGCAACCGGGACCGGAGAATAATAGATGAATGGAAAATGAAAAATAAATAACTCACCCGGGAGATCCTCCTGGCTGGACCGGATGAGGCACCACTCCGGGGAGAATAATATTATAATATATTGATATACAACTATATGGGGAGGGTGGTAAAAATCCTGAAATAAAACCATAGGGCTATCCTGCCCCCAGATCTTTTTTCCGCGTGCAAAATTGGAGCCCCCTGGGGAAATCCCCGTTATTTTCACTGTAAATGGAAACCCCCCCAGGAGCTCACCACAGCCATTTTAAGGGCATAACGGCCAAAAGTGGGGGATTGTACCACCCGGATGTTAAACGCGGTGAAAACCCCCAGCCAGGGAAGCGGAGAATGGCAATTTTGCCCACCCGGCGAATGGCTGGAGGCGAACCACCCGCACGGGGCAACGATTGAAAAACCACGAAATACAAGTTTTAAGTTACCAAATGGGAAACTTAAAATGCCAGCCACGCCAAAGGAATCCGCCCGGGCCCCGACACTGGCCACGGCCAACTGATAAAAGACGGTCAGGATGCCGGGGAGATAAGAAAAGAATCACAAAGTTTTGGAACTGCCTCCGATACCTTTATGGCATCAGAGAAAACACCCCGCACCCTTTCAGAAATTGGATTGACCGCAAAAGAATCAAGCACCTTCAAACAGATTGACAGCCCGGGCCCTGGCCACCATCGACGGAAGTGAAAACGCATTTACAGGGGAATAACCGGTTTTATTCGTTTGCAACCAAGATACCACCCCGCCCGGATCTTCACCCGCCCCCGGCGCCCACCTCACCCCCCCCTGGAGCATGTTGATAACTTTATTATTATTTATTATATAAATAGCATTAAACCGGGTTATTTATATGTTATATTTGTGGAGTAAACACGAAAAAACGGAGAGCATGGAGACCAGGGTATCAATACGGAGAACCAGAGGGATGGTAAAACGGGCACCCCAGACCGCGGAGGAACTATTAACCGCTTTTGTTATGGCCCAGGATGTGAAACCCAACTCCCGGGAATCATACCGGCGGACCCTGAGGCAGTTTTTTAACTGGGTGGAGCGCCACGGGTATAACCTGACCCAGTTAACCCGGGAGGATCTGCTGGAATATAA
>JAKQJH010000048.1 GCA_029561255.1 Bacteroidota bacterium
CTACCGGAATAAAATCGAATATACGTTCGGCAATAAGCGCTTTCTGACCAAAGAAGAAATCGGGGATGAAACGATCAACGGACAGCAGGATGTGGCCGGCTTTCATGCCAAAGGCTTTTTTGATAAAGTGGTGGACATTGACACCTGTTACCTGCAGGCCGAACCCACGAATGCTATCCGGCTTTTTGTAAAAGAACTGGCCATAACTAAGGGCTGGCCTTTTTATGATATCCGCAACCATACCGGATTCCTGCGGACCATGCAGGTGCGGCTTTGCCAGACCGGTGAACTGATGGTGAATATCATGGTAGGTGAAGATGACCAGGACAAGATCCGTATCCTGATGGAAGCGGTGAAAAACGAATTTCCCGCCATTACTACTTTGTTATATACGATCAATCTTAAATGGAATGACAGTCTGTACGACCTGGAACCAGTGACGTATCACGGGAAAGGATATGTGATTGAAAAACTGGAAAATTTTCAGTTTAAGATCGGGCCCAAGTCCTTTTTCCAGACCAATACTAAACAAGGAGAGGAGTTGTATAAAGTAACGCGTGATTTCGCCGAACTCAGCGGCATAGAGACGGTGTACGACCTGTATTGCGGTACGGGCAGTATCGGGATCTTTGTCAGTGAAAAAGCCAAAAAAATCATCGGCGTGGAAATGGTGGAGGCGGCCATTAATGATGCAAAAGAAAATGCGGCCCTGAATGATTTACATAGCACCGCCTTTTTTGCCGGCGATGTGATCGATATCTGTAATGACGATTTTTTTGCCACCCATGGCCGACCGGATGTGATCATCACCGATCCGCCCCGGGCCGGCATGCATGAGAAACTGGTCCGCAAGATCCTGGACATGGAAGCCCCCACGGTAGTGTACGTAAGTTGCAATCCCGCCACCCAGGCCCGCGACTTGTTGTTGCTCGATGAAAAGTATACGGTAACCAGGGTGCAGCCCGTGGACATGTTTCCGCACACACATCATATTGAAAACGTGGTACAGCTGAAACTGAAAAAATGAACATTCGGGTATGCCGTATCTTAACGAATTGATGTGGCCAAAAGCTTTCAATAAGCCCTAATTTTGCCCCATGGCCGATTTTCGCTTTTCCAGTCCGTTTCAGTTCCCCCCGGTGGTGAAAAACCTGATGATTATCAATGTGTTGGTGTTCCTTACCCAAAATATTGTAGGTCAACGGGAAGAAGGGCTTGTGGAGAACTGGTTTGCCCTGCACGACCTCCATTCGGTGTACTTCAAACCGCACCAGCTGATCACGCATATGTTTATGCATGGCAGTTTCGCCCACCTGTTTTTCAATATGTTCGGTCTCTGGATGTTCGGGGTGGCCATCGAACACCGTTATGGTGCCAAACGATTTCTCCAGTTTTATATCATTTCGGGGCTGGGTGCCGCTGTATTACATATGGGAATATTGTACCTGGAAATGGAGCCTATTATGGATATTTTTCGTCGGTTGCCGATGGAAGAACAACTGGAACTGATTGAAAGCCCTTCTTTCAAAGTTAATGTTGCCACCCTTGGTGCCTCCGGTGCGGTATTTGGCTGTCTGGCCGCTTTTGGCTACCTGTACCCGAACAGTATCATCATGATCAACTTCCTGCTTCCCATGAAAGCCAAATGGCTGGTACTGATCTATGCCGGTATGGAGCTATTCCTGGCTTTCCGGAACTCAGCCGGTGATACCGTAGCCCATTTCGCCCACCTGGGCGGGGCCCTGACCGGTTTTTTATTGGTGTATTTCTGGAACAAAAGAAACCGCCGCACGTTTTACAGGTAAAATGACTTACTCCCAACCCGTACCTTTGCCAGCGTTACATTATGACTTACACTGAGCCTTCATACAGACAACGAATCACTTTCGGGCAGAGCAATAATGCGGTCACCCGCCTCATTGTAATCAACCTGGTGGTTTTTATTTCCATCGCCCTGACCAAGGTTTTCTATTATTACACTTACCGCACTGAGGCGGAAGTGGACCTTCATTTCAACGCAGAAGTAATACCATTGGCCGTTTTGCCGGCCAGTCTTTCGGATCTCTTATATAAACCCTGGACTGTGCTTACGTCCATGTTCACCCATATCGGGGTCTGGATGACCCTGGCTAATATGCTCTGGCTCTGGACGTTCGGTTATATCATGCAGGACCTGACCGGTAACCGGAAAATTGTTCCCTTATATATTTACGGCGGATTAGCAGGTGTGATTGGCTTTTTACTGGCGGCCAATCTGCTCCCGGCCAACGCAGCTCATCCTGCAGCCAGTATTTATTATGGAGGAGCCGCCAGCATCACCGCCATTGCCGTTGCCACTACCGTAGTATCCCCCGGGTACCGCATTTTCCCACTGCTGAACGGCGGATTTCCGCTCTGGATACTGACCGCTTTTTACCTGCTGATTTCTATTGCCACCCTGCCTTTTTATAGTGTAACCGCCTATGTGCCGCCGGTGGCCGGGGCGTTAACCGGGTACCTCTTTATCTGGTTTATTCGCAGGGGATATGACTGGAGTGAGTGGATGAGTAATTTCTTCGATTGGATAAATGATCTCTTTAACCCGGATAAACCCCGGAAGGGACAGCCGCCGATAAAAGACCAGTTGTTTTACAAAACCGGCACTACGCCTTATACTAAAACGCCACATGTAACAGCCGAACGGATTGATGCCATTCTGGATAAGATCAACCAGGGCGGATACAATTCACTGACTGCCGAAGAAAAAGATATTCTGCGGCGGGCCGGCGAAGATGATGTACGAATCTGATCAGTTCATTTTCTTATCGATCGCAGCACAAAGCGAATCGAAAATGGCATCCACAGATCCTTCTCCTTTTATTGATTTAAATTTATGCGCCGCCTTATAATGTTCGGCTACCGCAGAAGTTTCGGTGCTATACACGGCAAAGCGTTTGCGGATCACTTCCTCATTGGTATCATCACTGCGGCCAGAGGTAATGCCCCTGTTCAGCAGGCGTTTTACCAGTTCCTCCTCCCCTACTTCCAGGGCGAGAACGGCCGCAATACCGGTTTCTTTTAAGTCGAGTAATTTATCGAGTGCTACAGCCTGGGCAGCTGTGCGGGGAAAGCCGTCAAATAAAAATCCTTTTGCATCCTTGTGCAGCTCAAAGAAAGAATCCACCATACCAATCACCACTTCATCAGGCACCAGCTGCCCTTTGTCAATAAAACTTTTTGCTTCCAGTCCGAGCGGGGTTTTGTCCGCAATTTCCTGGCGGAGCAGGTTACCGGTTGACAAATGTTTCAACCCGTATTTTTCGACCAGTTTGTCGGATTGGGTGCCTTTACCACTGCCCGGAGGGCCAAAGAGAATTAAGTTAAACATAATCAGATAGCTATGTTGGTGTATGGACAAATATAACATACAAGCACTGAAAATCGCCTGTCATCGCTCACTTTTAAAGAGGATTCTTATTTGCCATCAAAATGTTAACAAATGTCAGTAGTTCCCGATGCCGGAAACCGGCCAAACCTTGTTTGCGTATGTTTGTTAAAGAATGAATATGAAACCAATCATGCGCTTCAGCTTCCTCGTCCTGTTCTGCGGGCTATTGCAGCAATGCAGCTATTCGCAGAACAATCAATCACCCGCAAAAACAGCAACCATGGACAGCCTCAAGAAAAATAACCCTGTGTATTCCAATTCCGATACCTCGAAAATCACGCTGCCGGAAGAGGAATGGAAAAAAATATTACCGGCGGATGTGTACCAGATTGCCCGTCAGAAAGGCACGGAACGTCCCTGGACCAGTAAGTTTGAAAGTTTTAAGGAAGTGGGCACTTATTACTGTGCCGCCTGTGGCAATGCCCTGTTTAAAAGTGATACTAAATTTGAAAGCGGCTGCGGATGGCCCAGTTTTTACGAACCGATCAGCAAAGGAAGTATCATTTATACCCCCGATAATACCCATGGTATGGAACGGACAGAAGTACAGTGTGGACGCTGTAAAGCCCACCTGGGTCATGTGTTTGATGATGGTCCTCCTCCCACCGGCCTTCGCTATTGCATCAATGGGGTGATCCTTGATTTTCAAAAAGCAAACGAAGCCGCAAAAAAATATAAAGAAAATACGAATCAATAATAAAATAAACTAATAAGTAACTATCCCGGCAACCACTTGCCGGGATTTTTAGTTTTAAAAGCGGCGATGTAATAATTTTACTTATTAAATGTTCCTTGTATGCCTACCTGCTCCCGCTTATACAACACCCTTATCCTGCTTCTTCTCAGTGTCTCCCTTTTTGCTCAGATCAACCCGCAACAACCGATGCCGGTTGACCCCAAGGTCAAAATCGGAAAACTGTCTAATGGAATGACCTATTATATCCGGAACAACATCAAACCGGAAAAAAGGGTGGAACTACGGCTGGTGGTCAATACCGGTTCCGTATTGGAAGATGAGGATCAGCTGGGACTGGCCCATTTTATGGAACACATGAATTTCAACGGCACCAAACGGTTCCCCAAAAACGAACTGGTAAACTACCTGCAAAGTATCGGGGTGGAATTCGGGGCCGACCTGAATGCCTATACCGGTTTTGATGAAACCGTGTATATGTTGCCCGTACCAACAGACAAACCCGGACTCGTGGATAAAGGATTACAG
>JAKQJH010000052.1 GCA_029561255.1 Bacteroidota bacterium
GCTTCATCCAGTCTGCCAGCTATGACCATTTCAATGGATTCATTTTCCAGCAATGGCAATAAAACATGGTAGTTTTTTTTGCGATTGACATAGCCCATACCAAACAAAAATGGTCTGGATGGGCGGTAAGATTGGTCTCCGAGTGACGGTGTGTGTACCTGATGAGAACCATTGTGAATCACATGGACGGGTTTATTACCGGTATCGCAATAATTCAGGACGTCGGATTTAGTAAATTCAGAAATACACACCAGTGCATCCGCTTTGTGGATCAGGGATTGGGTATGTGCCAGACTTTTTTCCTGTTCTTCATTCGATTTGCCTTCATGTAAAGGATTCAGATCATGAATAGTGAGCAGTACTTTCAGTTCCGGAAACCGGCGCTTGTCCGGAACGATCCTACCCGACTGAAAAGGTGCATGCCAGATACTACAACGATGCAGAAAGGGTTTGAAATAACGAAGCAGTCCTTTTCTTTCCACGATAGCGGATGACGGCCTGTTAAAATCATTTTTGGCGGAGGGAGGGGTGTAAAATGAAATACCAAGATCCGCCGCATCGGTCAGTAATTCGCTCATTTCATTCCCCAGGTTGAGGCAGTAGTGATAAAGTCCTGAGTTGGGGTACTTCATCAGGTCACAATCCAGAATAATATTTTTGGGAGGGGTTGACATGCTATAAAGGTTAAAATTAGTGTACGCCGGGCAATCGGGTGTAACCATGAATTTTATCCTTGCCGGAGTTACATCCGGATCATTATGATTTACCAACCATATGGATGGGGCACTATATTTGACGTTTAATGGCAAATGACCCTGATCTTGAATAATCAACGGCTTCATTTATATAATCAGACCTATGCAAAAAATCATTTTTGACTGTGAGCGGATGAAGTACCCGGATACCGGTTTGTATCATTATTGTATGAACCTGGGACGGTATCTGGAAAAAAACATCAACCTGCGGGAAGAACAACTCCTGTTTTATACCCCACCGGGTGAACAGGACTGGTCTTATTCCAGGAACAACCATTTCACCCAGCATCCTTTACATAAATTCCGCTTACCTGACCTGGGTAGTGCCGCTATCTGGCATGCCACGTACCAGAACACCCATTATATGCCCCTGCGGAATAAAAAAGTGAAAGTGGTGCTCAGTATTCATGACCTGAACTTCCTGTATGATGAAAAAAAATCAGCAGCAAAAAAACAGAAGTACCTGCAGTACCTGCAGCAGCTCATCAACCGGGCCGATGCGCTGGTTTGTATTTCTGAATTCAGCCGGCAGGATGTGTTACTGCATTGTGAAGTGGGCAACAAACCCCTTTTTGTAATCCATAACGGAAGTAACCTCCTGGAAACCCCTTCTTTAAATATCAAATCCTACCGGCCCCGTAAACCCTTTCTTTTTTCCATTGGCGTGGTGCACCGGAAGAAAAATTTCCATGTACTCCTTCCTTTGCTGAAACAGAACACCATGGAACTGCTGATTGCCGGCAGGCATGATGACGACCATTATATATCTTTTATTAAGGAAAAATCCAGGGAACTGGGGGTAGCTGATAACCTGCATTTGCTGGGGCGGGTGACGGAACAGGAAAAATCCTGGTACTTTAATAACTGCCGGGCATTTGCTTTTCCGTCGATATCGGAAGGTTTTGGTTTACCCGTGGTGGAAGCGATGAGTTGTGGAAAGCCGCTGTTTCTGTCAGACCGTACCGCATTACCTGAAATCGGCGGGGATGTTTCCTTTTATTTCAGGGACTTTAATCCCGACCACATGCAGGAGGTATTTAATGCGGGTATGGATTCGTATACTGAACAGAATATGTGTAAAAAAATTCAGGAACGGGGTACCCATTTTAACTGGCACCAGTCGGCAAAAGAGTATCTTTCTGTCTATCGTTCCCTTTACTAATAAAAAGTACAGCCTCCTGTATGAATGTTTATAAACGCCTGATAATTTATGCACGTCCCTTGAGGTGGTTCCTCGTGCCCTTTTTTATTTTTACCCTGCTGGCAGTTTTTTTTACCGTCTTTCAGTATGCACTAATCATTCCGTTGCTGAATGTATTGTTTGAAAATTCACCATCAGGGAATACCACCACATTACCGGCCTTTTCTTTTTCCGGGCATTTTTTCAAAGACTTCTTTTATTACCAGGTATACCGGTTAAAGGCTATCCACCCGGCTTATGCGCTTTATTTTATTACAGCGGTACTGGTGGGAGCTGTATTACTGGCCAACCTGTTTCGTTATCTCGCCCAGCGAACCCTGATCAGGGCCCGCACCCTGCTGGTTAAAAGAATCCGGGAAGCTTTATTTGAAAAACTGAACCAGCTGCATCTTGGATTTTTCACCAAGGAACATAAGGGCGATCTTATTTCCCGAATGAACAGTGATGTATTTGAAATTGAAGGAGTGGCTGCCGGATCACTGGAAGTGCTGATCCGTGAACCTGCCATGATCATCGGTTATTTTGCCGCCCTTTTTTCCATATCCACTCCATTGACTTTATTTACCCTGATCATTATCCCGCTTTCCGCATTGGGCATTGCCACGGTACAAAAAAGACTGAAGCGGGATGCCACAGATGCACAGGCATCAATCGGCCGCTTGCTGACCATTATGGATGAAACACTGACGGGTATGCGCATTATCCGTGCTTTTAATGCAACCGGATTCACGCTGAAAAAATTCAGTACAGAAAATGACCGCTACCGGGAAGCGAGTCTGCAAGGTTTTAAACGCCGTGAAATGGCTCCTGCCTTTTCGGAAGCAGCCGGGGTCATTGTAGTGGCAGGTATTTTATTATATGGAGGCAGCCTGATTTTGGGTAAAGGACCGGCCGGAGCCGGGCTCAGTGCCAGCGAATTCATTGCGTTCATCGCCATTTTTTCCCAGGTATTAAGACCGGCCAAAGCCATGGTGGTGGCCGGCGCCAATATTCATCGCGGAAGAGCCGCCGGCGAACGGATTTTGGAATTACTCGATAAAGAAGTAGAGATCCGGGACAAGGAAAATGCGGTGGAACTGAAATCATTCAACCAATCCATAGAGTTCCGGCATGTTGATTTTTCATACACCCGGCTACCGGTATTAAAAGACATCAGCTTCACCATTGAAAAAGGAAAGACAGTGGCCTTAGTGGGTATGTCGGGAGTGGGAAAATCCACCATTGCCGACCTGATTCCCCGGTTTTATGAAGTCAGTGAAGGCGCTATATTGGTGGATGGGTTGGATTTGCGGGACTACAAGATGGAATCGCTCCGGTCACAAATGAGTTTTGTAACCCAGGAGACCTTCCTGTTTAATGACAGCATCTTTAATAATATTGCCATCGGAAACCCGGATGCCGGGTTGGAAGAAGTGATAGCGGCCGCCAGAATTGCCAATGCGCACGAATTTATAATGCAGACTGAGGAGGGTTACCAAACCGTGATCGGCGACCGGGGCATTCGTTTATCGGGAGGACAGCGGCAGCGGCTTTGTATTGCGCGTGCGGTTTTTAAAAACCCGTCCATACTGATCCTGGATGAAGCCACGTCGGCCCTGGATACTGAATCTGAAAGACTGGTACAGGAGGCCCTTGGCAACCTGATGAAAGGACGTACGACATTGGTGATAGCCCACCGCCTGAGCACCATTAAGGAAGCCGATGAAATACTGGTGTTGCATGAGGGGGAAATCATCGAACGGGGCCATCATAACGAACTGGTGGAGATCGAGGAAGGCAACTACCGTAAACTCACCAAAATGCAACAGATTGCCTGAGCCTTTCTTTCCGTTCATCTCTTTCCTACATTTGCAGCATGCAACTGATTGAAGTCAACTCGCCTAAACTGGCCAATGAATTCATACTGGTCAATGTGGAAATCAATAAGC
>JAKQJH010000057.1 GCA_029561255.1 Bacteroidota bacterium
GACAGGATTTCGAAGGGGGCTGACCAGCACACTCAAAAGTTATGCCGATAAGACCGGGATGCTCAGCAAATTGAAATTCGACATCGATCCTGCCGATTTCAGGGAAGGATTGACTGCCATCATCTCGGTAAAAGTCAATGAGCCCCAGTTCGAGGGACAGACTAAGACCAAGCTGGGTAACAGCGAGGTGACCGGAGCCGTTTCGCAGGCTGTAAGCACTGCGCTGGAAAACTACCTGGAAGAAAATCCCAGAGATGCGAAAGCCATAGTGGAGAAAGTCATTGTGGCCGCCACTGCCCGTCACGCTGCCCGTAAGGCCCGTGAACTGGTCCAGCGCAAAAACGTGATGTCCGGCGCAGGTTTACCCGGAAAACTGGCAGACTGCTCCAACAGGGATCCCGAACAAAGCGAGATATTCCTGGTGGAAGGAGACTCTGCAGGGGGTACGGCAAAAAGCGGCAGGGACCGTTCATTCCAGGCAATCCTTCCCCTGCGCGGCAAGATCCTGAACGTGGAAAAAGCCCAGGAACACCGTGTTTTTGACAACGAAGAAATACGCAACATATACACTGCCTTTGGAGTTACCCGTGGCACCGAAGAAGATAGCAAAGCCCTGAACATGAGTAAATTACGCTACCACCGGGTTATCATCATGACAGACGCCGATGTGGACGGCAGCCATATCGACACACTGCTGCTTACTTTCTTCTTCCGCCATATGCCCGATCTGATCCGCGGAGGCCATGTATACATAGCATCTCCACCGCTCTACCTGGTAAAAAGAGGCAAAGAAGAACGGTATTGCTGGACAGAAGAGCAAAGACGGGAAGCCATAGAGGAAATCGGGAAAGGACGTGAGAGTTCGGTTACCGTCCAGCGGTACAAAGGTCTTGGAGAGATGGACGCAGTACAGTTATGGGACACCACCATGAATCCTGAAAACAGGATCCTGAGACAGGTCACCATTGACAATGCCGCCGAGGCTGACCGTATATTCTCCATGTTGATGGGCGATGAAGTGCCGCCAAGACGAGAATTCATTGAACAACACGCCAAATACGCTAACATAGACGCATAATCATGGACATTTTTGAAAGAATCAGAAAGGACGAAGGAGGGCCTCTGGGCCAATACCGCAGGAAAGCTCACGGATATTACATGTTCCCGAAACTCGAAGGACCCATTGAACCTTACATGACATTCCAGGGGAAGCAGGTTCTTGCCTGGACATTCAACAACTACCTGGGCCTGGCTAACCATCCCGATGTCAGGAAAGCCGATGCCGAGGCGGCAGCAAAGTGGGGTCTTGCATACCCCATGGGGGCCAGGATGATGAGCGGGCACACCTCCCTGCACGAGCGTCTGGAGCGTGAACTGGCAGATTTTGAAAAGAAAGAGGACGCCTACCTGTTCAATTTCGGATACCAGGGAATGGTTTCAACCATAGACGCACTGCTTAACCGGCGCGATGTTGTGGTATACGATTCCCAGGCTCACGCCTGCATCATGGACGGGATGCGCCTGCATATGGGTCAGCGTATAGTCTACCCCCACAACGACCTGGAAAAGTGCGACAAAGCACTGGAACGGGCCACTCGACTTACAGAAAAAAGCGGGGGAGGCATCCTGCTCATCACCGAGGGTGTATATGGAATGACCGGTGCGCTTGGCTTTCTGGATAAAATTGTATCACTGAAGAAAAAATACAATTTCCGCATCCTGATAGATGACGCACACGGATTTGGTGTTATGGGAAAGAACGGACGGGGTACATCCGAGCATTTCAACGTGATGGATGAAGTGGACCTGTACTTCGGGGCTTTTGCCAAAGCCATGGCCGGGATTGGCGGATTTGTAGCAGGGCCTGCAGAAATCATCAATTACCTGAGATACAACCTGCGCTCCCAGATTTATGCCAAGAGCCTTCCCATGCCCATGGTGGAAGGATTGCTCAAACGCCTTGATATGATCCGGACCATGCCTGAATTACGCGAAAAACTTTGGCTCATAACGACAAAACTCCAGGAAGGTTTAAAAAAGAACGGCTTCGACATTGGTCCTGCCGAAGCCTGCGTCACTCCTGTTTTCCTCAAGGGTGAACTTACCGAGGCTACGAACATCCTTATAGACCTGAGGGAAAACTACAGGATATTCTGCTCTGTTGTGGTATACCCGGTAGTTCCCCGTGATGTGATCATGTACCGGCTCATTCCCACTGCCATGCACTCCCTGGAACATGTGACATACACCCTCAACGCCTTTAGTAAGATCCAGGAAAAACTCCAGAAAGGCTTGTATAAAGGCAATGAGATCAAAAATATGGCTATCAAATAAGTATGGCTGGCTGTCTTAAGGATAAAGTTGTAATCATTACGGGCGCCTCTTCCGGCATAGGGTTGGAATGTGCCCGTGTTTTTTCCCGTGAAGGAGCTTCTGTGGTATTGGCAGCGCGTTCTGCCGTCAAGCTTAAGGACCTGGAAGAAGAATTGCACGGCCACCCTGTGTTGACGGTTGTTACTGATGTGACGGTTGAATCTGACTGCAAACACCTGGTAGAAGATACAATCAGCCGTTTTGGCAGGATAGACATCCTGGTCAACAACGCCGGCCTTTCCATGCGTGCCCTGTTCAAAGACCTGGACCTGTCAGTCATGAAAAGGCTGATGGATGTCAATTTCTGGGGATGCGTTTATTGTACTAAATACGCTTTGCCATGGCTGCTTGAAAGTAAAGGTTCTGTCGTCGGGGTGACATCCATTGCGGGTTTCAGAGGACTACCGGGGCGCACGGGGTATTCGGCTTCGAAATTCGCCATGAATGGTTTCCTGGACACTCTTCGTACCGAACATCTTTACGATGGGTTGCACGTGATGACGTTCGCACCGGGATTCACATCTTCAAATGTTCGTGTTGCTGCCCTCACGGCTGACGGAACGCCGCAAGGGGCTACCCCCAGGGCTGAAGAAAAAATGATGACTGCCAGGGATGTGGCCCTGTATATGCTCAAGGGTATCAGAAAACGGAAAAATTTTGTGATCCTTACCACAATTGGAAAAGCTACCGTATGGATATCAAAATTCTTTCCACAGTTTGTGTCCAGGCTGGAATACCGTGTTATGGCCAAAGAACCCGACTCTCCCCTGTCAGGCGCTAAACAATGAAACCTGCTCTTCCGGCTTGAGGTACCAGAGGTTATTTTCTTTTTTGAACCTTTCCTCCCCGCCTCCCGTTATATTGAGCATGATAATTGCCGAGGCATCCACTTTTTCCAGCTTTACATTTTTCATCAAACTGGCGGTGGCCACACCGGCGGCAGGATGAATATCAATGCCTTCCAGTTCCCTGAATAAATCCATGGCCCGCTCAAGCTCCTCGTTAGTGGCGTAATCCATATAACCGCCAGTATCAACCAATGCGTCGTAGAGGCCTCCAGCGATACCGTAAGGTGGTTTCCTGTTGGACAAAACCCTGGCTTTGATGCAGGCACATTTGCGCCTGGCTTCTTCGGGTTTCATAAATTTCATGTCACGGCCGGTGGTTTCCCAGGCTTCATAGATAGGCAAAAACGGAGCGTTCTGTGAAGCAACAAGCCGCATTAAGTGATTTCCGAAGCGACCATCCCCTATCAGGCGTACATTCGCTTCCCAGGCAGCGATCACTCCGGTCCCGCTTCCCACTGCCTGGAAGTAATAATCGGGGATACGACCGATAAAGGTCGTGGCAGAAAGGACGATGGTTCCCATGCCATCCCTGCGGGCAATGTTCTTTGCCCCACCCTCGGCAAAATAACGGTTCTCATCTTCACAAACCTTGTTGCTAAGCTCGATGGCATCAAAGTAATCCGTTCCGGGAGGAGAACAGACCAGTTGCACGCAAGGATCCAACGGTTTGTCAAACCACAGGGTATCCAGGTTGTCATAAGGCACAAAAAGAAGCAGGGGGATCTTGTTATCCGAGCATACCTTTGCGAATGCACGGGCGGTGTTTCCTGCCGAGGCCACAACCATGGTGCGCTTTTCATCTTCAGGAATGTGGGCACAAACAGAATAAGCCTCGGTCTCCTTGAAAGAACACGTTTTCATGAATGCTCCCCTTTCCGGCCAGTATCCGCTGAATGTGATGTATAGGTTCCGGAGCCCTATGTGGCGGGCAAGCGCTTCACTCTTGTAGGTCACAGGTGCTGCAGAATTGGGCAGGATCCTATTTACGGGCAGCCAGTCGGCAAAGCGGTAGAATCCCTTGCCATGGTCACTGTAATCCAGTTGCTTCTTATGATACATAGCCCTGATCAGGGTATTGCCCGTATACAAGGGGTCTGAGAGCAGCCAGCCTGAATCATCAAAAACCCGTCCCGTTGCATAATTCTGCAATACATATCTCGCATCCATACTCATTTCTTTTTCAGGAGTTTCTTCATGTTTTTATTGAGCTTGTTCAGCACATCCACAACTGCTGCCAGTTCATCTTCAGGAATGCCACCCAGGATATTGTCGGCAGCGTTGATGGCTATGTGCGTGATTTCCTGTTTTTGCGCCTGTCCGAACGCTGTCACGACCACCACATTCTTGCGGCGGTCTTCACTGTCTGTTTCCCGGCGCACATAACCTTTCTTTTCCAATCCGTCTATTAGTTTGGTTATGGAATTCTTATCTTTCTGCATCTTGACTGCAATTTCCTTTTGCGTAAGCGGGCCCTCGTCCCAGAGCAGGTCTATCAGCAGGTATTGTTCCGGGGTAATATCCACGTTGTTGTTTACCAATTCCGTAAGGAAACATTGTTTGAACAGAAAATGTGCCTGATTCAGGTATACTCCCATTTTTTTACTTAGTAACATATCATATAGTAAATGCTATTACAAATATACGAATCTTATGAATACAAGACAAAAAATTAGGTACGGTAACGAATACAGGGTATGATGCTTACAGCAGAGGGCTCAGCAAGCGGGTAAGCTGTTCGTACACTTTATGACGGAAAGGTCTTTTATCCCACGTCCTGCTTACAATAAGACGGGAATCGCCGATGCATCTGTCAAATTCATCTTCCACCCGGGAGCTGACACCGGGATTGTAGATGATTGCCCCCACCTCGAAGTGGTGTTCCAGGCTCCGGTTATCCAGGTTGGCTGATCCGATAACACAACACCTTCCGTCAATGCTTATGGTTTTGGAATGGATAAAGCCTTTGGTGTACAGGTACACTTTCACACCGGCGTCGAGCAGTTCAGTCACATAGGAAAGACTCGCATAATGGACAAACCGTGCATCGGATTCCAGGGGAAGCATGATACGCACCTCTACCCCGCCCAGGGCTGCTGTCCTGAGTGCGTTGAGAATGCTCTCATTGGGAATGAAATACGGTGTGTTTATGCTAATACGGTTACGGGCTTCCGTGATGATGGTAAGATACAATTGCATAATATCTGCCCAGTCACTGTCGGGCCCGGAACTGACTATCTGCATGTAACATGTTTCGGGTACACTATCTTCCTGAAGATAGGAAAGCTGGTAGCTGTAATGTCTTCTCCGGCGCAGGTTTTTATGGGTGATGAAGTACCAGTCCATTAAAAAACTCGATTCAAGCTGCTTGACCGCTTCGCCCCTGATACGGATTTGGGTATCACGCCATTCCATGCTGGAGCCCCCATCATAATACCTGTCTGCAATGTTCACACCACCCAAAAAACCTTCCTCCCCATCTACAATCAATAATTTACGATGATTCCTGTAATTAATCATAACCCTTATGCCCGGAAATCCCACCTTGCCGAAAGGTTCTATATGTACACCGGCGTCTCGCATATCCCTGATGAAGGATCGCGGCAAATGCCAGCTGCCAAAATCATCATATATGACACAGACATCCACACCCTTCAGAGCTTTTTCCATAAGCAGGTTCTTCCATCGAGTACCGACCGAATCATTTTCAATGATAAATGATTGCAGGTGAATATGATGGCTTGCGTTGAGCGCACTTTCGTACATAGCTTCCAAGGCTTCTTTTCCTGTATAGTATAGTTGTGTGCTGTTGTGCTCTGTCAGTATGCTCCTGCTGTTGTTTAGTACCAGAAATACAAGTTTCTTATGTAAAGCGATATCTTCCGGCAAATCATTCTGTTCCTGGTTCAGTTGTTCCAGTTGAAAGGCAGTTAGTTCTTTTTTCAGGCGTTCGTCATGAAGACCTTTGCGGCTGTAAATTTTATTCTTTCTGAAATCCCTTCCCACATAAAGGTATATGATCAGTCCCACATACGGGAGAAGGAGCATCACTACTATCCAGGATAATGATTTTACCGGATTGTGCTTCTTGAATACCAGGTCATAAATGAAGTAGAGGGCCAGCCCCAGGTAAAAGAGATAGAGTAGCAGGCTGGCTATCGAGCTGATACTATAATTTGTCATGTCCGTTCTTTTTACCTGTGTACAAAACCGCAATACCCGGGAATAAGCGTCTGCAGGCAACCCGGGAGAACCCTGCCCTTTCCAGTTCACCGCAAACGGATTGAGGAGGAGGGAATGATGCTATCGAATCCCTGAGGTAGCCATAAGCTTCCTTTTCTCCTGTGCTGAGCCAGCCCAGGAGAGGGAGAATCCTTCGGATGTAGAAGCGCTGCAAGGCCATTCCTGTTCCCTTTTCTGTCTTTTCCGAGAATTCCAGGATGAATAGCTGCCCGCCCGGTTCCAGCACCCGCAGTGCATGACGGAACGATGCATTCCTATCGGCAAAATTCCTGATCCCATAGGAGATGGTAATTACCTGGAAGGAATTGTCAGTCAGGGGAAGTGACTCGGCATATCCCTTCTGAAAAATGATATCCTGTCCGTCCGGGGTCCTGCTCTTCGCGACCCGGAGCATGCTCTCCGAAGGATCCAGACCGGTAACCTGTGCTCCGTCCAGCCATCCCAGTTTCCTGGTGAGCGTTCCGGTGCCACAGGCCAGGTCCAGGATGGTACTATGTGGAACTTTCTGCACTTCACGGATCAGTTTGCGTTGCCACAATCTGTCAAGACCAAGCGATACCAGCGTGTTTGTACGGTCGTACCTTTTGGCTATGGCGTTGAAGATCTCGTTGGTCAGATCATATCTGGCGGATATTTCCGTAGGATTGGTCATCAATGCGTATATCCCCCTTGGTTACGTGGCCCAGTGTCATCACAGTCACGTTGTTGTCAAAAAGAAACCGGACCAATTCCTCGTCTTTTTCAATGGGTACGGCTACCACAGCACACGTACCCGGATCTTCAAAAAGGAATTGTTCCTCCGGGATTTCAGAATCGGTAGTTATATCGAAACCAAGCCCGGCGGGCATCCCAGCCTTTAACAATGCTTCAAAAATTCCGCCATCGGAAACTTCCTGGACACATGATACAAGGTTTTTGCGCATGGCAGACAACATGACTTTCTGGATCTTATAGTCATTGTCCAGGTTGACTTCCCTGGATCCGGCTTCTCCAACCAGATAGATCATCTCCCCCTTTTGTCTGAACAGACCGAAAGATTCCTCGGGTGCCGGCTTATCTGCTCCTTCCTGCCGTAGTTTTGCAGCCGTAGCCAAAACCTTGTTCAATAATGTGTTTTGTGTATCCATAATCTGATTTTTACTCAACAAATATAGGAAGAATAAGGAAATTTATCTTATATTTGCCGCGCAAATTGCCCAGGTGGTGGAATTGGTAGACACGCCACTTTGAGGGGGTGGTGCCGGTTGCGGTGTGCAAGTTCGAGTCTTGTCCTGGGCACGTTTTAGGCCACAAGTTAGTCATAATCAGCTACTTGTGGTTTTTTGCTTATAAAAATCCCCGACCATATCCCCGACTTAATAAAAAAGCATCTCAAGATATCTTGTCCCAGGATGCTTAATTGCACACAAAAACAGACCTCATATGTCTGCTTTGCGAAACAAAGATAATCAATTATTTAAATCATGTAGTATCATTCATTAAGGATTTTTCTACTATTTATTAATCTGTGGAATTGCAAACTAATTTGAGACAAAAAGTTAAGCTGCATTATTAATAGATTCTTTTTTAGCATTATACTGTTCCCAAAATTCATCAATGGTTAAGTTGTTCAGTGCCGAGAACCTTCTTTTATGATTATACCAGGATTCAATATATTCAAAAACAGATGCCTTTGGGGCTTTATTAAAATTAGGCAAAAGGGGTCTGCTGGCAATTCATTACAGACGATGCCCGCATAAAACTTAAACATCTATATCCTATATTGAACTTTTAAATGTTACAGCGTACTAGTTATTTAATTGCGAACAAAAAATGATTTTGAATACTATATTTTGAAAATAATGTATTTTTGAGATGATTTAAAAATTTCGTTAATGGGTTCTGCGATTTTTTTAAATCAAAAATTGAAAAAAGTAATTTTTAGAATCCACCTTTACTATACTTTATTATGCGCCGGGAAATCTCAGAAATAAAGCAGTTATTTGATAATATCTCAGAATATTTCTGGCGTCATAAGGAATATGTAAACAGGTTAAATGTCTTTCCTGTACCAGATGGTGATACAGGACTGAATATTGCCTTAACAATTCAGGGAGCTCTTTCAAACATCCCCGGAAATCTTCCAGACACTATACTGGCTGGAGAATACCTGAAGCTTATATCAGATAATATGCTGCTTAACAGCCGCGGATGCTCCGGCGTAATATTATCGCTTTTTTTTGAGGGCATAACTGAAGTTCTTGAAAACAATGATTTCTCAAGGGAAAATATTCTTAGAGCTATTGAAAAGGGATGCATAACTGCTTACAAGGGAACTGACAATCCCAGGGAAGGGACAATGCTAACTCTCATGTCAGAATTAAAAAAGAAATATTCTGAGATAATGACGACAAAGGAGAATCCTCTTGAAATAATCATAGATTGCATCCCGCATCTCAGGGAAGTACTTGATAAAACACCCGATATGCTTCCCATATTAAAGCAGTCCGGTGTTGTGGACTCAGGAGGCGCCGGATTCTTAATAATTCTTGAAGGCCTCGAAAGAGAATTCAATTCAAGGAAAATTCCCGAAACTCTGCCATTATTTGCTGCTTTGAGGATAAACAGTGTGGTTAAAAATCTTCTCGTTAAAAGATTTTCACATAAAAAGCGAAGCGACACCGGAACTCTTGTCCAGAATCTGGGAGCTGGTAATATTACAAATGCAAGGCTGCATAAAATAATTCATAATGTTCAGCAATATCTTAAAAACAGAACGCATAGTCATAATAACAGATATCGAGCTAGAGAAGCCCTGATAAAAGACACGAAGGAATTTGAGTCTTCATGGAATCCGGATATCAGGTACAGGTATTGCACCGAACTGACTGTCAGTTCCGATAAGGATATTGACAGCCAGGCCCTTAAGAAACAAATTATAAACTATGGCGATAGTCTTATAATTTCAGGCAGGGGTAATACATTTAAAATACATATCCATACAAATAAACCTGATTCAGTAATTAAAGACATCTCTCTTTTCGGAAATATAATATCCAGGAAAGTGGATGATATGAAAAAACAACACCGGAACTTTATAAGTTTTGACTCAATTGAATATGAAAATGAGCAAAGCGTTTTCTGTATCGTTTCCGGTGAAGGCTTTAAAAAAATCCTTCAAAACCTGGGAGCTGATTATGTATATGATTACGGAAAACGAAAACCTTCGGTCAAAAAGCTCGTTGATCTTCTTAACAGTCTGAAATCAAAAAATGTAATTGCAGCTCCTGATGACAGGGATATTTTGATGACGCTGAAATATGCGGCTTCACTTTGCAAGGCAAATGTCTTCATTGTCGAATCAAAAGACGCCATCTCACTTATCAGCCTGCTCATGGGGAAGACAAATAAAATAAATAATACAAACTTCCTTTCCCGTGACAGGATAAACAATATTAAGCATTTCATGATATCGAAGGCCGCAAAAGAATCATCGATTGATGATATTCCTATAAAGAAGGGGGATTTTTTTGTTATCTGTGACAATAAAATTATTCTGACAGGCCGAGAATTAAAAGATGTTGCCACCAAAGCAATAAATAAACTTCTTAATGATGAATCCATTATCACTGTTTACAATGGGTTACATGTAAAAGGAAATAAACTGGCGGCCGGACTGAAAAATAAATTTCCCGGACTGGAATTCGAGGAATATTATGGTGGTCAGACACAATATCTTTATTATTTAACATTAGAATAGGAGGCAGTTATGAATATGCGCATTCTGATTATTTCTGCTGATAACCTTGGAATTAGTATCGAACAGGTACCATATCAGCACTTTGAATATTTAAAATACCCGG
Organism: Bacteroidota bacterium; assembly: GCA_029561255.1. Taxonomy (GTDB): domain Bacteria; phylum Bacteroidota; class Bacteroidia; order Chitinophagales; family Chitinophagaceae; genus JJ008. The sequence goes on from JAKQJH010000057.1 coordinate 10,304, forward strand.
TTCTTGTAGGGGAGAAAGAATACCGTGAAACGGAGACTTTCACAGCCTCATGGCTGCTGGAACGGTTCATTAAAGAAAAGATCACCGCAAAAAGCAGCTCTCTGTCAAGGGCTGAAATGACAGATCTGATTGAAAAAAATATAAACAATTATGACCTGATTATCCATATTGTGATGGGGAGTAATATGTCGGCAGCCACTTTCAATATTGCAGAAGAAGTACGGGAAAAATATAAAGGAAAGGTCAATATTATTAATGTTGATACACGTCAGGTTGTCGGAGGTGTGGGGGTAATTCTCCTGCGCCTGATTGATATAATAAAGGAGAATGAGAAGGAGGAAGAAATAAGAAATCGTGCCAGGGAATTGGTAGTCAATACTTTTTCCTATTATGTAACTCCCGATTTAAACTACCTTTACAGGGGAGGCAGAATAGGAAAGGCAAAGGCTTTTCTCGGATCAGTTTTAAGGGTGCTCCCGGTGGTAGGACTAATGGGCGATGATCCTGAAGGCGAAGTCGTTCCTATCGGGCAGGAACGCACTTATAAACAGGCAAATTCCCTGATTATTAATTCTATCATGGAAAAAATGAATGAACAAAAGGCAGATAAGATTACAGTTTCAATCATTTCTGGTGATGAAAGCAACAGTGAAGCAATAAACGGTCTGAGGCAGGAATTTGTAAGTTCTGTTCCGGTTGAAAAACTCGTTACAGGCAAACTTCACCTTGTTGAAGCCATTTATATGGGGCCTGGAGGTTACGGTATCACAGTCTGCATGAAATAAATTATAGAAACTCGATATTAATGAAACCATCTCTGTTATATTTCATAACCTTTATAGCAGGCTACCTTTGTGGTTCTGTTATGAACGCACAGATCATCACAAGATTTGTTAAGGGTATTGATATTCGCGGCATCGGGAATAATAACCCGGGCGCTGCAAATACTTTTAAAAACGTCGGGCCCTTCTGGGGCATTCTCACCGGTGTTCTCGACGCTCTAAAATCACTTGTGCCTCTACTTATAGGCAATTATGTGTTTCATCTCACACCAATAGCACTTGGCTTCCTGGGATTCGGAGCGGTTATCGGACACGGACATCCTTTGTACTTCGGATTCAGGGGCGGCAGAGCTGCTGCAACTCTCATGGGTGTATTCTTATTTTTTATCCCCCTCGAATTGCTGGCAGGATTAATTATTTCCCCGGTCATAGTTTATACATGCATTAAAACCGACAGATCGTACTGGACACCTTTCGGGATCATCGCTATAAGCACTCTAACGGCATTATTCACAAATCATCCTGTTGAAGTAAAAATTATTGTTTTTGCAGTTGCAATACTAGGGCTTTTTCTTAACAGGTTTTATCTTCCTAAAATGGCAGGAAACCTGAAGAATAAATCTAAAGAATAGACCTGCATTTTGTGTTTTAATTATTTCTTTGACAATAATGTATTTTCCTTAAAAATCATTTATCAGTTCATGAGTGTTAAGAATAATAAAATCATAAATCCTTATGAATTGTCAGGTGAAAAGGGATGGACAGAACTTAAAATACCTGACACTTATGGGAAAGGACGTGCTTTTATTACCGGAGATAAAACACCAGACCGATTGATGGTTCGCTATTTTCAAAAGCAGAGCGATAAGTCTTTCGTCGCCCGCGTGTGGTTTGGACCTGCAACAGAAGGGCCTGCCGGATTTGTACATGGCGGAAGCATAGCATCCATTCTTGATGAGGCTATGGGAGCTGCGGTATGGCTTATTGGCTTCACGGCCGTTTCCGCTAGAATAACAGTAGATTACAGGAAAATGCTGCACCTTGGAACAGTCACTTTGGTTGAGGCAAATGTAATATCTGTTAATGGCAGGAAGATTGTGTCTGGCGGAAAAATATCTGGTGAGGCAGGTACTATTTATGCCGAATCCAAAGGACTATATATTAATTTACCCGCAGAACGGTTCGGTAAGATGATACATTACCGCAACCAGGTTGAAGAATCATTATCCGGAACTGACAACAACGAACAATAATCTCAGGTCCTGCTGTCATTTTCATATTAATAAAATCATTACGGAAATATACCGATAAGTCCGACTTCCTTCTTCGCGCCGTGGGGTAACCTTTAATTTTTTAACGAACTATAGTGATTATATTTAGTGCTGGAACTTTGTGTAATCCTGAAGTAATATGAACAATTTTCGTTCAATTTGTATTCTTTTACTGCTGATCTTGCTTGTTGCCAGCTGTCGATCAGATCGTAATAAAGAGGGACCTAAAGTCGGCGAGACTATCTTGCCTCTCGACTCCACTGTTGAGATTGATAACCTTTCTCAATACATAGATTCTCTGGAGATAATACCCATTGTAAATAATGCTGGTGTTAGTTTGAATATAATATCGAAGATGCTCGTAACTGAAAACAATTTCATTGTTTTGGCAAGCGGTTCTGTTTTTTCTTTGACTAAGAACGGTAAAATATTCAGGCAATATGGAGAAAGCGGTCGAGGGCCTGGAGAATATATTGCCGTTTTCGACATTTGTCTCGACAATTCGGAAGGGGAAGTCTGGTGTCTTTGTTATTCATTCCCACCCAAAATACAAAAATATGACTTAGTGAATCAAATTTTAAAAGAAGAGATTGAAATCGAGCCATTTAACGCGGCCGGAATTATCCCATTGAAAAATGGCGGTTTTATGTTGTATGTGCCGAATCCTGATTATAACGATCTTGCGAATTTCGAAAAGGATTTTTATTGCCTGAAAATTTTTGATCGGAATGGTCTTTACAAGGGAGAAAAGTTGAAACAGAAGGATTTTAACATAGAAGCGGCTTTTTCCAAACCTGTAACACGGTCGTCAGGAAACCGATATGTTCTCGCTCCCGGATCCTCAAGTGAATCCTGTATTGTATATGAAAATGGAGAATTGATGAAAAGAATCTATTTTGATTTTGTAGATAAGACATTACCTGCTGGTTTTGCATTCCGTGGAGTCAATAATCCGTGGGAAAAAATTGAAGAAATTTTCAGCCTTGATTATTATAAGTTAGTGTCAGATATTTATTTTCTGGATTGTGGAATGTTTTTTACTGCTTATGGTAAAGAATCGTCAGTATGGCATTTTTTTAAAGGCGGATCATCTGGCATACGTTGGAGATCAATAGGTAATTTAGCTCCTCCAATGCAGGCAGTGGCAGCAGATAACACATATGTTTACTTTATTTGTGAAGACTACGGAGAAATACTGCTTAAGGAAGAATTGGATCCATTAAAACGATATGTAATTCAGACAAATGGATTCCCCTATGAAAACGAAGTCCCTGTTATTATCAAAGTGAAATTCCGTGTCGAATAAATCCGCCAGCCACCCTGTGGAAGAGGTTTACAGCACCATACTCACCTCCGGGTGCATGCCTTCGTAGCAATGCATGTTCAGAACGAGCATCGACACTTCCCGTTTACCCGCAGGCAGGGAGATCTGAATGGACGCCCCCCCATCCAGGATGTATTCGGCAGCATCAATGGAAAACTTATATTGTATGCCTGAAAGGTTCATCACACGATAAGAGATCGACTTGCCTCTCTCAGATACTTTTTCCCATTGGACCGAGGCTAGGAACAGCGATTTGAGCCATCTTTCCTCCCCCGCCACGTTGCCATAAAAATAGGCCAGCGTGCGCCTGTTATCCAAGGCTTCCCGAACTCCCTCCTCACTCTTTTCCTTCACAAATACCAGGGTCATGGGACGGAACGTTTTCACCGCCCCCTGCTGTACGTGGGTTTCCATCACATCATTGATGGTCGCATGAATATCGGAAGAAGCAAAAACAGTCAGCTTCCGGTCCCGGCTCCAGGAAAGCGCCCGGGGATAAAACTCGTGGTGGTTGAAGACCTCTATCCCCCTGACAAGGCCTTTATCCAACATCTTCTGCTGAAACTCCGTAAGCAGGCAGGTGTCAACTGCCCATCCCGGATGATTGAACATGATGAATGCCCCCTGGTCAAAAGCCGCCTGCAACGCCTGTTCCGGATCGGGCTTGTCAATGGCATTCGCATCTTTAATGAACAGAGCGTTAAAATGACCAATGACTCCCTGTTTGCGGGTCACCTCGGTCCCTTTGATAAGCATGATGCCGTAATCCCGGGCCACAGGCAACGCCAGTTCGTAGGATGTGTTGAAATCCCCGCCCATGTATTCTTTGAACGGACGGTATTCAATATGATCGGTAATGGCCAGCACATCCAGCCCCTGTATCCAGGCTTCCCCAATGCGGTAGGTGGGCCATACCAGGCCGTCTGAAAACACCGTGTGGGAATGAAAGTCGCATCGCAAGACGGTATACCCGTTAACTTCGGGCAAAGCCATCTCCACCCTGTTGGCAGCCTTCCTTTCGGGAACATACTGTTTATTGACATTTTGAGCAAAAAGCCCCAGGTGGGTAGCAATTAAAAAGATTGACAATAAGTAGCGCATGATTTATTATTTTATGTTTAAACTTTTCAGATTTCGCATTTTGGCAAACGACAGGATCAGCCCCAGCACTATGGACAACGAGGCGGCAAACAGCACCCTGTACTGTCCTGGCAACAGGAAGGTTATGGTATGCGCCGGGATCCAGAACACGGGGATGGTCACCCCCACGATCTCCCTGATGAAACGTCCCCAGTCAATCTTGGGAATGACCCCGGCAAAGGTCACTTTTTCACCAGAGTAGCGCTTGTCAATGTACACATCGGTAATCCGGTGCGCCGCCATGAACACCGGCCCGAAAGTTAGGTTCATGAGTGCCGAGATCATCAACGCCCTGCGCAACCTGGATATGAACTGCACCACCGGAGGGCAGGTATCGCTGCACTCAGAGATGAGCAATCCCTGGGAAGCCGCACCATCCACCCCTGAGGAGAATACCGCAAACATTAGCACGATCAGCATCCCCAAGATACCCCAGACCAGCATCTTGGGCAGCATCCCTTTTACCATCACCCATTTTTTAAGCACCAGCCGTGCAGCCAGGAACTCGCCCATCATGGAAAGGATGGCAAATTTTACAAATCCCGAGATATAAGGAAACCGGGCCGTAACGTCCACAAACACTTTGTGTGTAGGGGGATAAATCAGAAAACCGGCAATCAGCGCCAGCAATCCAATCCAAATAATACTTCCGTATTTTGACATAAAACAAAGATAAGCAAAGAATGGTCTCTTACTCCACAAGATCGGGAAGCATTTTCTTTAAGCCGAGGCTTCAACCTTTCCTGCAGACGGTCGCCTGACAGCGACCTTGCAGTCAGAGTACCGCGTACTTTTAATTCATTCAAATGATTATCAGTAATATAACAAAAGAGCTCTCCCGGGGAGCTCTTTTGTTAATCATTTGTTATACAGCTTAATACATCAAAAGTACGCGGTACTCACCGCTGATCAGTCTTGGTGGTTTTCTCTGAATCCCAGACCGGCTTGCCGTAATAATCCGTCACGTTTCCTTCCATGATGGCCACTATGTCCTTCCACCTCCAGCGCCTTTCTCCGCCAATCATCACCGGGTGGAGGTAATCATACTTTGTAGCCCACCTCCAGAGAGTGGTCTCACCGACTCCCAACAACTTCATCACCTCCCTTTTTGTCAAAAGGGTTTTCGGCTTGTCCGGTTCAGCTGTTTCGTTTGTTTTTTTACTTCCTTTTGTTTCGCGTTCCGGTAGCAGATCCAGCTCTTTCATGAATACACGAGCCGCCTCTACCAGATCACTTGCCTTAACCTGTATGATTGTATCAGGATAATCCAGGGCAAGCGAATAGATATCAATTCCCATAATGTAGAATATTTAGGAATTGCACCCCTCCCTACGCACCTCCAAGCAGTGGTTTTGTTCGGTGTCCGGGACCAGAAAGATAACTTGGATCTTATCCCCTGGCCCGTCACAAAAATCTGTAAAAAAGTGTTGAAATCAAAACGGGTGCCCCGCAAACATTGTCCTTTTAGCTGGTATTCAAAGCATTATGCAATTCATACCCCCAGGGGTATGAAACGTGTATGTAGCTGATTATGAGGCAAACGAATCAAGTCTGCGGGGCACACTGCAGCAGAAGCACGGAGCTGCCCCGGCATAAATAAAAGCTTCCGGTTGTTTGCGGTGACAGCAACGTGAACCTGCCATTTTTACTTACCTTTGTATATGCGCAAATTAACACTGCTGATACTGGTTTTCGCCTTCATGGGCTGTTCCGGTCCGGAGGCGGGGGTCAGTTTTAAGCTGGCACAGGAACGCAGGGAAACTATTTGTGAACTCGGGTACCGTCTTTTTTTCAATCTGCCTGAAGATCCGAAGGCTCCCATTCAGGCTTCCCAGACAATTGGTTTTCAGTTGGAAAGGTCCCGGCAAATCATATTGGATTTCAAGGAAGATCCGGCCACTGTTGCATTGGTGCAGGTGAACGGAAGACAGGCAAAGTACCGCTTTAAAAATGAGCATATTGTCATACCACGCAGGTACTTCAAAAAGGACACTAACACCATAACCATTGATTTCCGCGCAGGGGAACAATCCTTAAACCGGAACGATGATTTCCTTTATACCCTGCTGGTACCGGACAGGGCCCGGACATTGTTCCCCTGTTTTGACCAGCCCAACCTGAAAGCCACCTACACCCTGACGCTTGAATTGCCCACCCATTGGGAAGCCGTCTCCAATACGTCTCCTGAAAAAGATATGCTGCAGGGTGATGCCGTACAGACTGCTCAAAGTGCCGATGCAGAAAACGCCCCAGCTGGAGCTGGACGTAAAAGAATTACTTTCTGTCCTACAGAGCCCCTGAGTACCTATCTGTTTTCTTTTGTGGCCGGGAAATTCCAGCGGGTGACAGAAAACCGTAACGGACGAAGTATATCGCTTTATCACAGGGAAACAGACCCGCAGAAGATCGCGCAGACCGGGATTATTTTTAACCAGGTTTACTCTTCGCTGGAATGGATGGAAGAATACACCGGAATCCCCTACCCGTTTGCCAAATACGACTTCATTATCCTGCCCGGTTTCCAGTATGGGGGCATGGAACACACCGGAGCCACTTTATATAATGACCAACGCATGTTCCTGGGAGAACACCCCACCACCGGGGAGCAACTGAGCCGCATGTCCCTGATTGCCCATGAAACGGCGCATATGTGGTTTGGGGACTACGTGACCATGGCGTGGTTTGACGATGTCTGGACCAAAGAAGTGTTTGCCAATTACTTTGCTGCCCAAATGATCCGGCCGCAGTTTCCGGAAATTAACCACCGTCTGAACGACCTGCGAGCTTTTTACGCTACCGCCTACGATGTAGACCGGACTGCCGGCACCAACGCCATCAAACAACCCCTGGACAACCTGAATAAAGCCGGCCTGATCTACGGAAATATCATCTACGACAAAGCCCCCATTGTCATGAACATGCTGGTAGAGAAGCTGGGACAAGAAGCTTTTCATAAAGGCTTGCGCGAATATCTGCACACGTACACCTACGGCAACGCCACCTGGGAAGACCTGATATCCATCCTGGACCGGGAAACACCGGAAGACCTTGAAAGCTGGAGCCGGGTATGGATACACAGTGCAGGATTGCCGCACATACAAACACGTATTTCAAACGATTCATTAGTGGTTACCCAGCATGATCCGCTGAGCCGGGGCCTTCTGTGGCCGCAAAAAATCACTTTTTCCCTGACAAACGGGGAGCAAACCGAAACCCTTAACCTTGCAATAAAACTTGCCGGGACAAAGGCTCCCATTCCCCCGGACATGAAGTACATCCTTCCCAACACCGACGGCCTGGCTTACGGCATGTTCCTTCCGGACAGTCTGAGCCTGGATTACATGCTGAACAACCTGGCCCGGTTTGAAGCGGAAGAGACACGGCTTTCCCTGTTGATGACCTTGTACGAGAATATGCTGGCAGGGAACCTCCGTGCGGATTCTTTTATAAATGCCCTGATCTCTTACCTTCCTGCCGAGACAAACAACCTGGTGCGGAATTCCGCCCTCTCATACCTGGGAGAAGCATACGTGCGTCACCCCACAGAAAAAGACGCTTCTTCAGAATTTTTTTTACTTAAAACCGCAGCAGACACCCGGGAAGACAAAGAATACCGCCTGCTGGCGTACCGTACCCTGACCGGGCTCTTCACCGATTCCCTGATCACCGGACAGTTGTTTGAACATTGGGATAATGGCAAAGCGTTTGAAGGCCTACCCTTCGGAGAAGCTGAAATGACCTCGCTGGCCTATCAGCTGATGATCCGGCTGCCCGGTGAAGCATCATACATTCGGCAAAAACAACTGGAACGCATAACCAACCCCGACCGCCGGAAAGCCTTTGCTTTCATAGTGCAGGCTACAGATCCGGATCCTGCGGTACGGGATACCTTTTTCCAGTCGCTCCTTGAAGTTGAAAACCGTAGCGTTGAAGCCTGGGTCATCCCGGCCCTGGGCTACCTGAATCATTTCCTACGTCAGGAACACGCCCTGAAATATATCCGTCCGGCCCTTGCCGAATTGGAGGAAGTGCAACAAACCGGGGACATCTTCTTCCCCACCTCCTGGATCTCGGCCTGCCTAAGCGGGCACAATTCCCGCGCTGCCGCTGACAGTGTAGCTTCCTTCCTTCAGGGACACCCCAGCTACGAACCCCTGCTAAAAAACAAGATCTTGCAGGCAGCCAGCCATCTTCAATATACTTACCGTTAATAATTAGTCAAGGCTATATCATGAAATTAATGTAACATAACATATAATATAGAAAAAGTGCTATATTTGCATATTATATGATAGATTATTATCTACTTTATGGCTAAAAATACAACGGGGACCTTGTTACCCAGAAAATTGCAAAAAAATCTGCAGGTGGCAGGAGAGCAGATTCGTATGGCCCGTTTGCGGCGCGATCTTTCTGTTGCACAGGTTGCCGAACGGGCTACTGTATCTGCTTTATCGGTTTCCCGGGTTGAAAAAGGACTGCCCACAGTATCGATTGGTATATACCTGAGGGTGTTGTATGCACTTCAACTGGAGGAGGATGTTTTACTGTTAGCCGCAAACGATGAAATTGGTAAAGCATTACAGGACCTTCGTTTAGAGCCACGCAAGCGGGCGTCAAAAAGGTAGATTTGTATGCATAAGTTGTTAGTATACGCAGATTTTGAGTGGTTTGACAAGATTAAACTGTTGGGTACGCTTAACTACGAGAGGCTTCGCGAAAAGGACAGTTTTGGCTTTGAGTACAACAATGAGTGGTTAAGAAATCATGCTTCAATTCAAATAAGTGCAGATGTTAATAACTATCCGGGACCTCAGTTTTCACTTCCTGGCAAAGATATTTTCGGTTGTTTTTCAGACGTTATGCCAGACAGGTGGGGACGATTTTTGCTTAACAAACTGGAACAAATACTTGCTCTTGAAGAAAAGCGGCCTCTCAGAAAATTAGCTTCTTTCGATTATCTTGCAGGAGTCGATGATTTTTCCCGGATGGGAGGGTTTAGGTTTAAGGAGAATGAAGACCGGGATTATTTAAACAGTGACTCTTTTCTGCAAATTCCACCTTTGACTGATTTACCTGAATTGATCCGTTTGAGCCAGAAAATTGAGAAAAGTGATTATGAGAACAAGCTCCCGGACAAAAAATGGATTATGCAGTTGATAAGACCCGGGGCCTCTCTGGGTGGTGCCCGTCCAAAAGCCAGTGTCGTGGATGAGAACCAAAAGCTGTGTATAGCAAAATTCCCTTCTCTGAAAGACACTTACGATGTTGGATTGTGGGAGCAATTGTGCAATATTTTGGCGAAGAAGTCCGGTATTCGTTCAACGGAGAGCAAAGCTGTTTATGTTGGTGATAAATACCATACATTTGTGGCCCGGCGTTTTGACCGGACCGAAGCGCAAAAGCGCATTCACTTTGCCTCGGCCATGACCTTGCTTGGCTTTAAAGATGGAGACAATGCCACTACGGGAAAAGGTTACCTGGATATTGTGGATTTTATTGTGCGGGGATGCACAGATGTCCGTTCTAATTTAGAAGAACTCTTCAGGCGGGTGGCATTTAATATTGGCGTGGGAAATTCAGACGATCATTTTCGGAACCATGGATTTTTACTTACCCCAAAAGGGTGGACGCTCTCCCCTGCGTATGATATGAATCCGACACTAGATGAAACCCAAAGCCTGCTCCTGACCCAGACCACGAATGAAGCAAATCCCCAACTGTTGCTGGATGCCTGTTCTGAGTATATGCTGGATCGAAAGACGGCATCAGGTATTATGGCCGAGGTTGGTTATGCGCTTTCGGATTGGGAGAAAACGGCCAGGATCCTGAACATACCTGGACAGGAAATTGAAATGTTCCGTTGGCGCTTTGAAAAAATGCTTACTTTATTTAAATAAATAATCATGAAGAAAATTTACACCCTTTTCCTTGCTATGGTTGTATGCGGCGCTGTCGTGAATATACCCGTCGCATATGCCCAGATCAACCCGGTGATACCGCGCGACCCGGCCATTGAAAAAAAGATTGACAAGATTATCTCCAAAATGACCCTGGTGGAAAAAGTGGGTCAGATGACCCAGCTTGAGATCAACGTACTGGGCATGGACATGAGGGCAGAAATGATGAAACTGATGATGATGCCACAGGAGCAGCTGGCCGCACTAATCAGTGAGCACGGGCTGGAAAGCGAGTTTGACGCCGCTGTGATGACCAACCCGGAAAAACGGATGGAGATGGGATTTGAATATTATAAACTCTATCAGAAAATAACGGTTACAAAAGGATTCCAGTTTGATCCGGCAAAAATGGACTCGGTGTTTGTCAAATACAAAGTGGGCTCCATCCTGAACACTCCCTTTACAACGGCGCAGACTTCGGAAGAATGGAACCGGCTCATAAAGATCGTTCAGGATAAATCCCTGGAAGCGATAGGGATCCCGTGCCTGTACGGCCTGGACCAGATCCATGGGTCAACCTATGTAGCCGATGGCACCCTGTTTCCACAGGGAGTGAACATGGCAGCTACCTTTAACAGGGAACTGGCCCGCTGTACCGGTGAGGTCACCGCCTATGAAACACGGGCGGCAGGGATACCCTGGTCATTCAACCCGGTCCTGGATATGGGCCGCCAACCGGCATGGCCCCGGCAGTGGGAAGGCTACGGGGAAGATCCTTACCTGGCCTCGGAAATCGGGCGGGAAGTGGTGATGGGCATGCAGGGAACGGATCCCAACCATATTGGCAGGGAAAACATCTCGGCCTGCCTGAAACACTATATGGGCTACGGAGTGCCTTTCAACGGCCTGGACCGCACCCCGGCAATCATCAACGAACAGGATATGCGCGAAAAGCAGTTTGCCCCTTTTCTGGAAGCCCTGCGCAACGGTGCGCTGTCCATCATGACCAATTCTTCCACCATCAACGGCGTGAACGGTGTGGCCAATCCCGTTCTGCTTACCCAATGGGTTAAGCAAGACCTGAGCTGGGACGGGATGATCGTTACAGACTGGGCCGATATTACCAGTTTGTATGAACGCGACAGGATTGCCTCGTCGTACAAGGAAGCCGTCAAAATGGCCATCAACGCGGGCATTGACATGGCCATGGTGCCTTCCAGCTGGCAGTTTTGCATAGACCTGAAAGAACTGGTGGAAGAAGGCCAGGTGCCCATGAGCCGCATAGACGATGCCGTACGACGCATCCTGCGTCTGAAATTCCGCCTGGGATTGTTTGATACTCCTTATACCGTGCGGAAAGATTATTCCCGGTTTGGTGATCCCGCCTTTGCTGCACTATCGTTGGAAGCAGCCGGGGAGTCCATGGTACTGCTGAAGAATGAAGAAGCGACCCTCCCGTTGCCCAAAGGTAAAAAGATCCTGGTCGCCGGACCCAATGCCCATACCATGCGCGGCCTGAATGGCGGCTGGAGCTATACCTGGCAGGGCAGCGGCATTGAACGCTTTACAGAACCATTAAACACCATCCTGGAAGCCATGAAAAACGAATTCGGCCCTGATAACATTCTGTATGAGCCCGGTGTGCTTTACAACGAGAGCGGGTACTGGACCATGGAAAACAAACCGGAAATTGAAAAAGCAGTAGCCGCTGTAGCAGGGGCAGATTACATTGTGGTTTGCATTGGAGAAAATTCTTATTGCGAAACCACAGGCAATATTAACGACTTGCATATCTCAAAGAACCAGGCAGACCTGGTAAAGGCTTTGGCTGCCACCGGAAAACCCGTCATCATGATCCTGAACCAGGGCCGTCCCAGGGTTGTTGCCGAGCTGGTGCCACTGGCAAAAAGCATAGTGAATGTAATGCTTCCGGGCAATTACGGCGGGGATGCCCTGGCCAGTCTGCTTTCCGGAAAAGTGAACTTCAGCGGCAGGCTCTCCTATACCTATCCCAGTTGCTGCAACGGGTATACAACCTACGATTACAAAGTATGTGAAGTGCGTTCCACCATAGAAGGCGCATACGATTACTTTGCCAACACGAACATTCAGTGGCCTTTCGGGTACGGACTCAGTTACACGACCTTTGAATATTCCAACCTGAAAGCAGACAAGACAACCTTCACGGCAGTAGATGAGCTGGTCTTTACCGTGGATGTGAAAAATACCGGCAAGGTGGAAGGAAAAGAAAGTGTACTACTTTATTCCTCAGATTTGTATGCCTCTCTGATGCCGGATAACCGGCGCCTCAGGGCATTTGATAAGATATCCCTCAGACCCGGAGAACAAAAGACCGTTACCCTGAAGATCAGGGCAAGCGATCTTGCCTTTGTGGGCATTGATGGCAGATGGGTGCTGGAAGAAGGCGATTTCAAGATTGGAGCTGGTAACCAGAGCCTGATGATCCGCTGTACGCAGACCCATGTGTGGAACACACCCAACCGCCCGTAAATCATCAGAAACAGATAATCCCGGGGATTCCCTAACTTTGCCGTATGATGAGACTCGTTTTTTTAGATGCAGCCACCATGGGTGGTGATATTGACCTGGGCCCTCTCAGACAATTCGGGGAGCTGACGGTATACGACAATACGCGGCCGGAAGAAATCATTGCCCGTATTGAAAAGGCAGATATTGTACTACTGAATAAGGTAAAACTGGGCAAAGCGCAGATACAGGCTGCCAGGAACCTGAAGCTGATCTGTGTTGCAGCAACGGGCCTGGACCCCGTAGACCTGGACTACGCGGCGGAGAAAGGCATCCCGGTAAAAAACGTTGCGGGCTACTCCACAGACAGTGTGGCACAGACCGCCTTCCTGCATATCCTATGTTGTGTCCAGCAGGGCCCCTATTTCAACGAATACGCCCACTCGGAAGCTTACCCGGCCAGCGGCCTGCCCACCCACTTCGGGGGCCGGTATTTCCATGAGCTAAGCGGAAAACGGCTGGGTATCATCGGGTTGGGGGCCATAGGAAGGAAAGTGGCGGCCATTGCCTCGGCTTTCGGAATGGAAGTGGTTTATTTTTCCACCAGCGGCCAGGAACGCGCCGGCGGGCTGTACAGGCGCCTGGACCTGGATGAACTGCTGCGGACAAGCGACCTGGTGACCATCCACGCTCCGCTCAATGACAAGACCCGCGGTTTGATAGGGAAAGCCGGGCTGGATAAGATGAAGGCCTCGGCCTATCTTTTCAACCTGGGGCGGGGAGCCATCGTGGATGAATGTGCACTGGTCGATGCGCTGAACAACAACCGGCTGGCCGGTGCAGGAATGGATGTTTTCAGTACCGAGCCGCTTCCGGCCGATCATTGCTACCATCGGGTAAAGGACAAGTCAAAACTGTTCCTTACGCCGCACATAGCCTGGGCCTCGATAGAAGCGCGCACGCGCCTGGTTGCCATGATGGCAGATAACATCAGTCAATATATAGCTTCCCGTTCAGGTGATCGATCTCGTGCTGGAAAATAACCGCTGTAAAGCCTGAGACCGTATCCCGGGCCATCTCCCAGGTATCCTGGTCCCGGTAAGTTATGACCACCTGGGTAGAACGCAGCACGGTATCTCTTTCTCCGGGAACCGAAAGGCAACCTTCCCATCCCCATTGGGTCTCCTGGCTGTAGTTTTCGATTATGGGATTGACATAAAACTCAAAAGGTTCTCCTTCCTTATCAAAACGTTGGACGGCAATAAGTTGCTTGCTGATACCCACCTGCGGGGCAGCAATCCCCACCCCGGTGTTGGCCGTATCCAGGACCGTGGCCATCATCCTGGACTTAAGGGTGGAATACAGGTTTGATTTCATGTCTCTCCGGCTAAGCGGACCTGCTTTCAGACGCAGGAACTGCAGCTCTTCCGGGATCTGGTTGGTGAATAGAGGCATGATCATTTCAGACTCACCGGGCTTTCCAATGCGGTATTTCTCTATAGAAGAAAAATTGCTGCAAGCGACAGCCAGCAGCAATAACAGTGATATGAGGCATTTTTTCATGCTCAAAGATAGGAATCTTTGAGCTTACTTTGTCCCTTCCGGAGCCTTAGATTCTTCTTTCTTGGGTAGTTGAAAGTTTACGGGAAAATTATACCTGACCCTTACTGTTTTCCCCTTAGTCTGTCCGGGACGTTCCCAAACGGGAGAAGACATCAGAACGCGTAAGACTTCGTTGTCCAGTTCAGGATCTACTCCCCTGAGAATTTTAGCATTGACCACCTGTCCTGTTTCAGACAGCTCAAAACTGGCAATAACCCTTCCCTGAATCCCTTTCTTCTTGGCTTCTTCCGGGTATTTCATGTTATTTAAAACCCATTTGGTAAACTCATTCTCGTCTTTGCCATTGGCAAACAATGGCTTGGTGTCTAACAGGGCCAAAGGAAACACAGAATCCTGCTTAGCGGGAATGGCGGCGGCGGGTGCAGGGGGCGGGGGCGGTACCTGTGCAGTTACGGGCAGGGCCTGGGGTTTGATATCCTGCGGCAAAGAAATTTTTATATCTTTGACAGAGGAAATCCCGGACAACGTGCCGGAGATTTCAGGCGTTGCAAAGGCCGTTACGGCTATGAACGCGAGAGGCAGAGCGTATATGCACTTTGCAAACGCCCATTTGCTTGATTTCTTTTTCCACATCATAGTGATTCTTTTTTTAAGTTTGCTGTGATTAAAGCTGTTGACCATGGAGTAG
>JAKQJH010000090.1 GCA_029561255.1 Bacteroidota bacterium
TCAGGGTCCATCTGCATAAACTCCCGCTTCACGGCTTTCAGCATACTGAACAATTGTGCCACCTGTATCAGGAGCAATATCGACAGGGCCAGCACCACATACCAGGGAAGGAGGATGGTTTTTACATCAGCGATTTTCTGAAAACGGGCGATATGCCAGCCATTCAGGGCGGAACCGAAAGCCATGCCCACAAGCAGGAAGGAGATCAGGGAGTACACCACTTTCATAAACATGATCCGCATGGTGGAGTAACCTACTTTAAAATTTTCCAGGATAGCGGCAGGAATAATCAGTACGAGTGCAATCCAGCTCCAGTTCTTGCTGAACCAGTCATTATCCAATACGAGATTCAGGCCAAGTACCAGTACGATGGATAATAATCCCCAGGGGAATAATAAGAACGTGGAGGCTTTTGTGGAAGGCGCAGGCATGTTTTAGGTTTTGATATACAGAAAGGTAAGAAAAAGTTGGGAATCAGGAAACATCGGGAGGGGTACCGGGAAGTTCAAAAAAAAATCCGCCCCCATGGGGCGGATTTCAGGTTCAGTTAGTTTTGCTTTTACTGAACAGTAGTATAGGTGTATGTTCTGCCGTTTGTTTTTGGATTCGTATTATCTGAGGCAGAGAAATACAATACGATAAAGGAACCATCACCCCAATGGCTGAAACGTCCTCTGCCAATGGTCTGGATATCATAGTGGGTGGAATGGGCAGGATTTAATTCCACCCCGTTTTCAAAAATACGGAGGGTGGAACGGACCGGATTTGCACCATCATCGGGCAGAATGCCGAAATCCTGAACCACATAATAGGAATAGCCTGCATCCGCTACCGCATTCGATACGGAGATGGGTTTGGTGCCACCGGTGCTGGCAGCTGCTTTTACGATGACATTTACTTCGTCAAAGGCAGCTTTTCCTTTATTGTCTTTAACGGTAAGACGGAAGGTATACGTTCCCGCTTTCAGATTGCTGGCTTTTAAAGTGGCGGTCCTTGCCCCGGTCAGTGATGGGGTGGCTGGTCCGGTGCGATAGGTCCAGTTATAGGAGGCGATTGTGCCATCAGGATCGGTTGCACTGCCAAGGAAGGTAACGGTATTAGTGGGCAGGGTAATCGTTTTATCAGGACCTGCATTCGCTACCGGAGGAAGATTGGTAGTAGTAGAAGCCGATACAATGATATTGACATCATCAAATCCGCTGAGACCTCCATTATCCTTCACGGTAAGGCGAAGTACATACGTACCTGCCACCAGGCTGCCGGCTGTTACGTTGGCGGTTGTTGCACCGGTAAGTACCGGTGTTGACGGACCACTACGGTAAGTCCATGCATAAGATGCAATCGTACCGTCAGGGTCTGTTCCGCTACCGGTGAGTGCTATACTGTTAACCGGCAGAACGATTGTTTTATCGGTTCCTGCATTGGCAGTAGGTGCCAGATTAGCGGGTGTACCGGAACCGGCCACAATGACCACGGTTTCATCCCATGCGGTAGCCCCGTTATTGTCGGTGGCCGTAAGTCTGAAAAGATAGGTTCCTGCAACCAGGTTGCTGGCCGATAAGCTGGACGTGTTGGCCCCACTCAGGGTCGGTGTGGAAGGACCACTGGTTCTTGTCCATGCATA
The DNA here is from genome assembly GCA_029561255.1 of Bacteroidota bacterium. Lineage (GTDB taxonomy): Bacteria > Bacteroidota > Bacteroidia > Chitinophagales > Chitinophagaceae > JJ008. The sequence continues at coordinate 1,625 of JAKQJH010000090.1, forward strand.
GACTGCAATGCTTCCGTCTGCATCAGTGGCCGAACCACTCAGGGTTACATTGTTTACCGGAAGGGTAATGGTTTTATCCACCCCTGCATTTACAACAGGAGGCAGGTTAACAACGGGTACCGACACACCCCCATATTCAAGGGCAGCACGGTCCGGATTATTCCCGGTGAAATACAGGCCTACATTCATACCGGCATCAATCAGATCGGAACCGGCTGCGAGTTTCAGGAAATTAATGTTTGGAAGTGAACCATTGGCCTGACGGGCATTCCGGATACCAGAAGTGTCCGTATTCAGGAAGTCAGCCGCGGAGGCATTCGTTGTCCAGCCACCATCATTACCGGCGGTACCTGCTGAATTATTACTACGGATACTGTTTCCGCTGATTTCAACATCTTTGTCGGTATTGCCAAAGGATACATTATTACGGAAAGTGTGAACCCGGTTATTGTAATGGAAGTTCAGTCCGGTGATTTTGTTCCGGAAAAAAACGTTATTGAAGATTTCGGTGCTGAAATCTGCTTCATTGATATGGGCTCCCGCATTACGGTTATCAAAACCAAGACTACGTTGCAGTCTTCTTTTTACCACACCCACACCTGCTGGGGTGGTCAGGAAATCTGAACCCAGTTTAAATCCGACACCGTCTCCGGCTGAGGTATTGGTTCCTTTATTATACCCATTATGCCAGGACCAGCAGGAATCAATCAGCACATAACCGCTGTTTTCAAAAGTATCGAAGCCGTCATCGCCGTTATTCCAGGCGCGGCATCCGCGAACCGTGGTGGTGGTGTTCTGCCCGATCATATAGGTTAAACCAAGGCCATCAGAATTGCCTCCGTTCGAGCCGCCATAATTACTGAAGTTGTCATGGAAATCACTATTCAGGATCAGGTTATTGTTACTGTTATTTTCTACGATCATTCCTTCCACATTATTATCGCATTCCAGTAACTCGAATACACAATTATTCACATTATAGGTTTGCAGACCGGCATCCACCTGGTTGTCATCCGTATACATGCCTGTAAAACGGATCCCTTTTAAGTGAATGTAATTACCGGACAGATAGACCATCCCCCGGTGCCAGCCATTCGATTTATTAAAGGAAGTACCACGGGTGATAACGGGTGATTCACCGGGATAGGCCCAGACTTTTATCAGGTTGCCGGCGGTACCGCTTTTCCCGGTCAGGTAAGGCTGAACGGTGTACGTATACTTACCACCCCTCAAATATAACAGGTCGCCAGCAGCGAGTACGGTCCATGCTTTCTGAAGCGTGAACCAGGGTTGGTCAATGCTGCCGGAATTGTTATCATTCCCGGAAGGGGAGAGGTAATAAGTGTTTACGGCCAATGCGGCTGCTTCTCTCATGACAGATACACTGTCTGTGTTACTCACGGGTTCATCGCCGGTAAAGGGCATGTCTGTTGATTTCCGGCAGGAGGCCATCAGGAACACACCGATCAGTAAGGTGGCAATCGTCACTAAGGTGAGCATTGATTTTTTTTCTGGATGGGCAAGCGAAAGATGCCTGGACTGGTTTTTCATTTTGTACGTTTTTTAGTTGTAAAAAAAAATTACGCCGGTTGGATATTGGTTGTAAAAAGCAGGCAGGAAAACGCGGGCAATAGAAGGCGTATCTGACAGATATGGACCTGTACAGGGAAGGATGTTCGTATGTGTTAGTGGTTGACCGGGTACTGTGAAGTGGTACAGTTTCCGGTGTTAGTGGTTCGTTCCTTAATTGCCTTAACCTTTGTTTTCTTCGTTCCTTTTTTTCCGGCTGAGTGATTAAATAAAGTGTGCCGGTAAAGCATCGTTGTTATCCAAAATCAATGCCAGATTTTTTTTTAAACTTGATTTGATTCAACATTTCAAAAGATACTTTAACGGATTTTTTTTTAGTTGTATCTATAAAACGGAATTTAAATTAGCGAAGTATAAAGCAGTCAACCGTTTATTGATGTTTAAGTGTATCCCTAATCAGGCCTGCGTATTTCTTTTAGTTTGTCAATGAAAACTGACCTGTGTCAGTAATAAGGATGATGCAGGTTGTAGTATTTTATAAGGGGCTGTAGCGATGACACTACACCGATGTAGTTGTTTCTGTATATTTAAAAAATCATACCTATCACCATATCCATTACATTCGTCTGTGTGGGTCCGGTGATAAGTAGACCACCGGTTTGAACAAAAAACGGATACGCATTAAAATGAGTCAGGTGTGTCTGTATGGTAGTTACTGAAAGATCCGGGTTGGTCAGCATTACTGAATCAATGATCGCCCCGGCTGCATCTGTCGGGCCATCTGTGCCATCCGTTCCTGCACTGAGGATGGCAAATCCGGAGGGTTTATTCCAATGGGTTTTCATTTCCAGAAGGGCTCTCAGCGCAAAATGCTGGTTCCGCCCCCCTTTACCATTCCCGCTTACCCGGAGCGTCGTTTCGCCTCCCCGGATAAACAAAGCGGGCAAAGGGCCTTCATAGTGCAGCAGTTGCTGCGAAAATTCCTGTGCTTCCGCATCCGTATTTCCGGTCATCAGCCGTTTATCCCACTGTACATGAAACCCGGATTTCTCCGCCTCCATTTTTGCGGCGGCTGCTGCTTTGTAATTATTGGCGATTATTCGGGTATAAACGGAACGGAATACCGGATCACCTGGCTTGGGCGTTTCTTCCAGCGCTCCCTGCACTCCCATATTTAAATGCTGCCATATTGAAGCGGGAAGTGATTCCTGCAGCCCGTATTTAGTTACTACGCTCAGCGCTTCCTCATATGTTGAGTGATCGGGAACAGTTGGCCCGCTGCCGATTGTCTGCAGATCATCACCCGGAACATCACTGATCAGCAGGCTGATAATGCGGGCCGGGTAAGCCGCTTTGGCCAGTTGGCCCCCTTTAATCCGGCTCAGGTGTTTCCGGACACAGTTTATTTCATCAATGGCGGCTCCGCTGTTTACCAGCAGCTGGTAACTTTTTGTCAGATCGGTAATGCTGGTTCCCGACGGCAGGTCTGTTACCAGGGAAGACGCTCCTCCTGATATCAGGAAAAGAACTATGTCGTTTTCTGACCGGCCTTTCAGCAATTGAAGTACCTGTCTGCCGGCCTCCACACTATTTTCATCGGGTACGGGGTGAGCGGCTTCCAGCATTTTCAGCCGTTGCAACGGCAGGGCATGATCGTACTTGGTAATACAGAGGCCTCCGGTTATAAATGCGCCAAATACCTTTTCGGCCTCTGCTGCCATCGCACCCGCTGCTTTACCGGCGGCAATAATATAAAAATCCCTTACCTGCTCCCGTTTACAGCTATACGAATCAATTTTCAGTTCATCAGCAGTCAGTTCTAGCATGCCCGGGAGGATATGGTCCGGACGGCATTGCTGAACAGCTTTGTTAAATATTTCAGTAAGTAGCTTTATCAAGATCCAGGTTTATTTCTTCAATAGTCCGGTTAAGCCTGCTTTTTTCCGCTGCAAAAGCCATCAGGTGACTTTCAATAGACACTTCGATGGAAGAACTTAAGATTGATTTATCCTGCTGCGCCACCGCCTGGAGCCAATCTTTCACTAACCGGTGATCTCCGCCACCGTGTGCATCGGTTTTCATTTCCCATGATGTTACTTTCCGTGTTTTAAAATCAGTCAGCACAAAGTTTTCCATATCACCCACTATATCCCCTTTTGAACCCATGATCCGTGTACGTCGCCCTTCATAAGATACATGGGCCTCCATGGAAAAGGCGGCCGTCACCCCGTTTTCAAACAACATATTTACCGTCAGGTGATCCGGCTGATCGTTATCCATTCTATATACACAGCGGCCGTAATCAGTTGTCCGGAGCTGGGTAAGAATAAAATCATCCCAAAGCGATTTGTTACTCGGCATATCAAAAACATAAAGCCTTTTCCGGTCCCGGAGATATATCTGTAAGGCGGAGTAAGCACAACTTTTTTCAACCTTGCATCCGTCTGTACACCTTTCAGTGCTGCCTTCCGGCGCATTTACATTGGTAAACCATTTCAGGTTGCCAAAACAATGCACATCTTTGGCCGGGCTGTTTACCAGCCAACGGATGATATCTGTATCATGACTGGACTTAGCCAGTACAATCGGGGTGGCGGTCTTACTGTTTTTCCAGACGCCCCTTACATACGAGTGACTCATATGAATTTGTTCTATGGGCTCCATATGCTGTACGCTGATGATATTTCCGATCAGCCCGGCATCCAGAACTTCTTTCAGTTCCCGGAAATAAGGGGAGTACCGCAATACATGACAAACCCCGACAATCCGGTTATGCGACCTGGCTTTGGCTAATATCAGCCGGCATTCTTCTTCAGTAGGGGCAATGGGTTTTTCCAACAGAATATCATAACCCATCTCCAGCGCTTTCAGACAAGGGGCGGTATGCAGATTGTCTGGGGTGGCTATGATGACCGCATCGGCAAACCGGGGTTCCTTAAAAACGTCTTCCCAATCACTGAAACACCGATCCTCTGGCAGGTTAAACTTTTTGCTGGCCTGCAGGAGGCGATTCCGGTTGCTGTCAGCTACGCCGGCAATTTTCATTTCCCGGGGATTTTTATGTGCATACCCGGCATAAATATTGCCCCGGTGGCCCGCCCCAATCAGGATAACGGACACCGGTTTGCTGAGGGGCAGGTGCCGGGGGTTCTCAAATACATCATCATGTAAGCCGAAAAGTTCAGCGACCTCTTTCCATTTAAGTGTCACATTTTCTTTAAGCAAGATAAAGGACCTTAATATCTTCCGGGAGCTGATAAATTGACGTAATGACATTCGGCGAAGTGTTAAAGGTTACAAATCTACTTTCCCTGTCTGATGGGTACTATCAACCGCCCAATGATCCAAATTCCATTTTCAGCCTGGTTTCTTCCAGGTCAAGTTCGTATTCTATTTTCCGGAGCACTTCCTGGTTGGCGGCCCCGCTGCGGTGCAACTGGTTCACCGCTTTTCTTTCAATCTCCAGCATGTCCAGTTGCAGACGTGTGAAGGCATTAAATATATTTTCAGGCACACGGGGCTTATCCCCGAAATAATCTGGTGGCAGATCCGTATGTTGTAACCGGTTGTACTTGATCTCGTATTTACTTTTAATATTATTCAGGAGATCGTCACTTACCAGTGACAGATTTTCTTCTATATGGGTAATACTTTCACTGACCACCTGGGTGCGGATCGAGTATTCTTCTTCTGCAATGGAATAAGGAGTTGTTTTCAGCTTTTTGATCAGCAACGGAAGCGTGAGTCCCAATAACACAAGCGTGGAGAGAATGACACAAAACGTCAGGAATATAATCAGGTAACGGTTCGCAAACGCCTGGCCGTTTGGAAAAGTTAAGGGAAGGGCGAGCGCCGCCGCCATAGAGACTACTCCCCGCATACCGGCCCAGCCAAAAATCACCAGGTTCTTTGTGTCATATATTTCTTTTTTCCGCAGCGACCGGTTCAGCATCCTTTGAAGCATGGCGGCCGGGATTACCCAGATAAACCGGATCAGGATAACCGACAGACTGACGATAGCACCATACAGGATCAGTTCGCCGGTCTGGTATTCATTCCCGATCCCTTTCATGATATTCCGCAATTGCAAACCAATAAGTACAAAGATCAAGCCGTTCAATATAAAACTTACCACCTGCCAGACCGAATACCCCATGATCCGGCTCTGGTGTGTCAGGATAACATCGGAACGGAAAGAAAGATAGAGTCCCGTGGTGACAACCGCCAGTACTCCAGAAAAATGAAAATGTTCAGCTAAAAGGTAAGATGTAAAGGGAGTCAGCAGGGTCAAGGTTACTTCCACCACCGGGTCGCTGATAAATTTTTTATGAATGAGATACATCAGGTAACCGATAGCAAGCCCGATACTGATACCGGCGGCGGCCACCAGCATGAAATTCAGTCCGGCTTTCCAGAATATAAAATTCCCGGTCGCCACCGCTGCCAATGCGTATTTATAAGCTACCAGTCCGCTGGCATCATTCACCAGGCTTTCTCCCTCCAGGAGGGTGATGATTTTCGGATTTAATCCAAGTCCCTTGGTGACGGAAGTGGCCGAAACGGCATCGGGTGGGGAAACGATGGCGCCCAACAGGAATGATTCTGCCCATCCAAAGCCGGGTACCAGGTAATAGGCCACCACGGCAACCAGTACGGTAGTGAACAGTACCAGGCCAATTGCTGCCAGGCTGATCGGCCGGATATTGGCTTTGAAATCATGCCAGTTGGTATTCCAGGCCGCTTCATATAATAAAGGAGGCAGAAAAAGCAGGAAAACAATTTCCGGGTCCAGCTCCACCACCGGTAATCCCGGTATCAGGCTGATGGCTATACCACAAAGCACCAGGGCAATGGGAAACGGAAACCGGAAGCGGTTACTGAGGATGCCGATAAAAGCAACCCCGAAAAGCAGGAATACAATGATGGTGAGATTCTCCATAATAAAACAGATAAGGAACCTGTCAGCAGGCTGGGTTACTCTTTAAAAGAATTCTCAATATACTTAATTTGAAAAACCCGGCAGGAACCTGGCCCAAAGGCATTCGCCCAGACTTCATTAAGCAGTATTTAATATATATTATTGATTAACAGATAATTGTAATTTAATTATTAATTTGGTCAATAAGATGACTAAATTAATATTAATTTAGTCAATATAATGACATAACTAATGAAAATAGTTAAACGAAAAATTCAGAAGCAAATAGAGGATAAGATCGGTAAGAATAAAGTATTGCTGATCATGGGTACCAGAAGGGTAGGGAAAACAGTTTTAATTCACGAGATTAAAGCGAAGTTTAAAGGAGAAAGTTTACTGCTGAATGCAGAGGATTTTGATATACGGGATATCCTTAAAAACAGGACAGCCGCCAATTATAGGAAACTGATAGGTCATGCTTCTTTGTTTATATTGGATGAAGCCCAGGTGATTGAAGAGATCGGAGCAATTTTGAAATTGATGATTGATAGTATGCCTGGGTTAACGATTATAGCAACCGGGTCGTCATCATTTGATTTATTGAATAAAGCCGGGGATCCATTAACGGGGCGTCAATACCAGTTTCATTTATTTCCCCTCGCCCAACTTGAAATCGGGGAAAAAGAAACGTATACGGAAACTGTTCAGCAACTTGATGAACGGCTTATATTCGGTAGTTACCCGGAAATTTTTCAGTTATCATCTTACCAGGAGAAATCAGTTTATTTACAACAGTTGGTACAGTCTTATTTATTAAAGGATATTTTAGCGTATGAAGGTATCCGGAATTCCGACAAGATTATACGACTGCTTCGTTTGATTGCTTTTCAGCTGGGCAGGGAAGTATCATATACAGAGCTGGGTACCCAGCTGGGCATGAGTAAAAATACAGTGGAGAGTTATCTTGATCTGCTGTCCCGGGTTTTTGTTATTCACCGGCTGCCTGCGTATAGTACTAATCCCAGGAAAGAAATTTCGAAAGGGTCAAAATGGTATTTTTATGATAATGGGATAAGAAATGCGATCATAAATGATTTCAGGTTACCGGCTTTACGAAATGATATAGGATCATTATGGGAAAACTATTTGCTGGCTGAAAGAATAAAAAGGAACACTTACCAGGGAAACAACGTTCAATATTATTTCTGGAGAAATTATAATCAGCAGGAAGTAGATTTAATTGAAACGACTAATGGCAAAATCAGCGCGTATGAGTTTAAACTCTCCGGTGACAAAAAGATAAAAGCACCGCCGGCATTTACGGGTTCCTATCCTGAGGCTTCATTTACTATTATATCAAAAGATAATTACCTTGACTGGATTTTATAACCAGGTAGACCGGAACCTATTTTTTCAGTATCCGCTGTAACTGCCGGGCTGTTTTAAAACCACACTTCGAAGCAATATATTCAATGGTGTAATCCGGGTTATTCAGCATAGTGCTGGCAAATTCTTTCCGCAACAGGGTGAGGTACTCCAGTATGGTGGAGCCTGTTTTTTCTTTGAAAACCCGGCTCAGGTTGCGGGAACTCATACCCACCAGGGAAGCCAGTGTTTCAATATCATTTTCCCGGGACAGGTTATCGATCAGGTAGTCCTGCACTTCATGTACCTGCGGATTGATATGATTCCGGTAGTCAAGGTAGATACTTTGTTGTTTATGTGTTCCGCTTCTCCGGTGATACACCACCAGTCCCCTGGCTACTTTATGGGTAAACAGTGGTCCTTTCAGGTCTTCCAGTATGGCCAGGGCCAGATCAATACCGGCGCTGATACCCGCACTGGTATACACATTATTGCTTTTAATATATAAGATGTCGGCCATCACCCGGGCTTGCGGGAACTGTGTTTGTAAGGCCTGTACCCTCCTCCAATGTGTGGTGCACTCTGTATCTTTCAGCAAACCGGCATGACCCAGGGCAAATGCCCCGCTGCAAACTGAGCAGATTGTTACCTGTTTATCCGCACATTCTTTCAGCCAGTTAAAAAATTCCCTTTCTGCTTTAAAGGAAAAACTGTTTACATAATCATTATCCATCCCCGGTACAATAACAAAATCCCCTTCTTTTAACCTGGCGGTTTTAAAATTTTCCAGTTTACCAAAACCCAGCCCGGCTGTACTGACCGGTTCCTCACTGTATTGATAGAATTCCATCTCAATTTCCATTCCTAAGACTTTTGCTTCTGTAAAAACCTGTGCAGGTCCGGAGAGATCCAGCAATTCAACTGTGGGAGGAATAATAAAAGCAACTTTTTGCATAACACTGATTATTAGAATATTACTATAAAGGTATACAGAAGCGGAAAGTAGAGACGGACAAGATAGGGTCAGATACAGACAGGGAATGAATATCGCTGACCGGGATTGTTTTGCAGCGGGACGGACAGCCAAAAGCCCTTTCCTTCAAAGGAACGGGCAGATGGCACATGCACTGAATTGGATTACTTACAATTGGCGCAGGTACAGGCAGAACCACAATTACAATCGGTACAGGTACAATTAGGGTTACTGCATTTTACGTTTTGGGCGATTTGCCCGTTTGTTGCTGATTTCATACTTATGTTTTTAAATGTTAATTGATAACACAAAAATAGACCAGGTACGGGAGGGGCTGTTATACCCCGTTGGGTATGCGTTGCACAATTTTGGGATTAAATGGAATCGATGGATTTACGCTTGGCAAGGCCGATCTCTTTGAAATAAGTGGGGGTTAACCCGGTGATCTTTTTAAACTGGGTGGACAGGTGGGCGGTGCTGCTGTATTCGAGGTCAAAGGCAATCTGGGATAAGGTAAGCTGACCGTAAATCAGCAGCTCCTTGGCTTTTTCAATACGCTGTTCAATAAAATAATTTTCGATGGTTCTCCCTTCAACGGATGAAAATAAGCTGCTCAGGTAAGTATACTCATGATTGACCTTACGGGAAAGATAGGCGGAGAGTTTTAATTTATTATCCGTTTCGCCGGCTTCATTCCTGGCTCTCTTTATGATCAGTTGCTTCAGTTTCTCAATCAGGGCGCTGCTGCGGTTGTCAATTAATTCGAAACCCACCTGCTCCAGTTGTGCTTCGAGACGGTCTTTCTGTTCAGGGGTTAAATCAGCGACCAGTTCGATTTCTCCGAATATCACTTTCCGGAATGGAATTGATTCCTGCCGCAAAATACCTTCAACGGAAAGTATACAGCGGTGGCAGACCATATTTTTTACCAGCAGGTTGGTGGATGCCATAACTGTAGAATTGAGGTGAATAAATGACCACGAACCTGCTTTTTTACCGCCCCGTTCGTACTACAAATTACATCATCAGGGGGAATGTTCACCGGGTGCCGGATTTTTCCAGGACTATTTTATTTTCAGTCCGACCCCCAATTCCAGGGCTATATTGTTCAAATTCCCGTCAGCATAAGAGATGTCGGAGCCCTTCATTGGCCAGGGGTAAAGCGGTACATACATCCGGAAAGTAAAGAAACGGTTTTTCACCCCTTTCCGTAGCGCGTACATCAGTCCATAGTCCGGGCTGAAGGAGTTTATGGCCGCTTTGATGGGTTGGTTGTCGGGGTTCTTCATGGTTTCCTTAAAAGAAGTGTATTTCATGCCTGCCATCAGTAAAAATGTATTCGAACTTTTTCTTGAATAGAAAGTTGTACCCGCTCCGAATTTCTGCAGGATGGAATAGTTATAGTTTGTTTTTACTCCATTAAAATCCCGCTGAAATATATTGTTGAATGCAAATGAGGAATGCGAGGCAAGGCTGAGGTATTTCAGCGGGTTCCACTGCACCAGGGTGGATAACAGGAAATCAGATCCGAAATTGGTATGGAACCCGATGGCGGGGTCTATCGTGAATGAACGCACCGTATGGTGTTTATCAGTGACGACCCGTATTTTCAACTGGGCAAAATTGGTGGCATAGACTAATACCAGGAGGAAGACGATGGAGAATTTTCGCTTATTCATAAAAATTATTTTTAAATAGTGGGGAATGATTTTATGCAGGAATTACCTGTTTTGAAAATAGAAATTCAGGCTTTTGATAATGTTTGGGTTTCGTGAACCAAGATGAGCCAGGTTTTTTTCCCTGTTTTTTGAAAGTGTAACGGCAGGGTATTGATCACGTATCGATTGGTAAAATGACTCAAAAGGGGCCTGCATCCTTCCTGAATTTTCCGCTTCACCGATACCCATAAATACAAGGGCAGGACTGATTCTGTTAAGAGCGCGGTTTTCCTTTTCGAGTTGTAAGGTAACCAGGTTGTCAAACCAAAGAGAAGGACTGAGCAGGAGGTAATGGCCAAATAGTTTTTGGTTCACACAAAATGTGTAGGCACCGAATAAGCCACCATACGAATGTCCGAGTATGACCCGGCCGGCCCGGCTGGTATCCACATTATAATCCTGTTCCATTTTCGGAATTAACTGGCTGGCTATAAAATCCAGGAATTGAGGGGCACCACCAGTGGAATTGCTGATTTTGGTGGGTGTGTAATCGATACTGCGGTCCTGGCCATACCCGATACTAACTACAAGGGCATTTGCAACCCCATTCTTTCCGGCAATCTCCTGGCAGGAATTGGCAGTGAAATCAAAAATCTCTTCCCCGTCCAGCAGGTAGATCGTTGCATATTTTCCGGCTGCAGGATTATAGCCGGAAGGCAGGGCGACTTTAATGTCATAAGTTACCCCGTTGGCCGCCGATTGCAGGCTGAATGATTTTACTGTTCCCTGGGAGAACACTTCTTTTTTACAGGAACTGACTGTAAACAGCAGCATGGCTGTAGATAAGGCGGCGATACTATTAAGCAGCAGCCTGGTTTTTGTTTTCATCATTTTATGTTTTTGTGGTTAATGTATAAGGCAAAGCTATAACGGCATTCCACGGTTGTACAGACAGTCAGATGTCAGAAACGGACAGGTCTGTACCTGTATATAATATGTGTCTTGTATACCGGGTAATGATTGACAACGATTTGTCCGTTTCTGACATCCGGCTGTCCGTCCCTCAGCTTCAGGCCGGGATATTTTTGTGTAATCATTGACCGGAACAACCCCATTTATTTTAATAACCAAAAACATATTACCATGAAACAGGAAAGTAAAACAGTGGAGTACAACCTGACTGCCAGTGAGTTTAACTGGGAAATAAAACCAGGAAAGACGATCAGTGCCTGGGGATTTAATAACCAGGTACCGGGTCCAATACTCAGGGCGAGGAAGGGAGATACATTGGTGATAAACCTGGTGAATAATCTTCCAGAGCCAACCATGATCCATTGGCATGGGATCAGGCTCCCGGCGGCCATGGATGGTACCGGCGAAGTGCAGCGCCCGGTTATGCCCGGCGAAAGTTTTGAATACCGCTTTACCGTACCAGATGCCGGAACCTTCTGGTATCATTCGCACCAGAATGAAACGATACAGATGGAAAGAGGGATGTATGGGGGTATTATTATTGAAGAGGAGTCTGACCTGCTGGTGGACGATGAAAAACTGTTACTGCTGGATGATATGAAACTTACCGGTGATAATGAATTTAAACAGCTGGGGCCAGTCGGACGTTGGATCGAAAGACATGATGGCCGGGAAGGGAGCACCAACCTGGTGAATGGAAAAGAAGAGGCCATATTATATATGCATGCCGGTCAAACAGAACGGTGGAGAATTATCAATGCGGCCAGTGCCCGGTATTTCACCCTGAGCCTGGATGGTAAACCTTTTAAAGTCATTGCTACTGATGGTAACTTACTTGAGTATGCACGGATAGAAACCGAATGGCTGATCACGCCAGGTGAACGTTTTGATATTGTTGCCGGTCCCTTTAACGAAGGAGATCAGTTTTCCATCCGTTCATTGCCGTATAACCGGGTAACCATGCTTACGGCAAAAAACCAACCCTATGCCAGGGTGCAGGTACTGGAAAGAAAGGAATCAGTGGCTCACTTGCCGGAGAAATTATCAGACATCATTGCTTTAGCGCCACAGGATGCCCCTGTGACCCGGAAAATAAAGTTATCCGTGGATCCCAGTCTGAAACATATAATTGATTTTACGGTGAATCATGAAATGCACGGAATGGATAAACCGGTCATGGTGGGCGAGCTGCAGGTTTGGGAAGTTTCCAATACCAGTTTAATGGATCATCCTTTTCACCTGCATGGTTTCTTTTTCCAGGTGCTGGAGGATAACGGGAAAGCACCGGCCTATAAAGCCTGGAAGGATACCTATAACCTGAAACCCAAGACAACCATCAAAATTGCCTGGATGCCGGATAACCGGCCCGGTATCTGGATGTATCATTGTCATATCATCGAACACCATGCAGCAGGTATGATGGCCAATTTTGAAGTCATCGATCCGGCAGATCCGTCTCCATCAGGGAAGGGATCGTTTGCCGGCTGCCATTCCTGATCATTCATTCCGTAAATTATTTTCAAACAAACTCAACCAATTGCTATGTCACTTTACACCTATTCACCAGCGACTGATTTCAGTCCTGTAAAAAAAGCAGATGGATTGATGATAGCGGAAAGTACAGATGCCTTGCTGTTGTCAATCATCAGCCATACCCGCATAGAAGAGGTGACCAAAAGGCTTGCCAATGACAATAAAGCCTTTGTTGCCTGGATAAACAATATACCTGCTGCTTTTGGTTGGATGGCCAGGGACCAGGCGGTGATCGGGGAGCTGAATCACGGGTTTATATTGCCGGAAGGAAACAGGTACCTGTGGAATTTCCGGACACTGGAAGCTTACCGGGGACGGGGCATCTATCCGGCATTACTTCAATATATCCTGAAGCAGGGAGATCCTGATGCGGAAAGATTCTGGATCATTCATGCGCCGGAAAACCAGGCATCGTTAAAAGGGATCCGGAAAGCAGGATTTGAATTTGTAGGGAAGCTCTATACCGGCGCGGATGGTCTTGCGACCATTGAAGCTGGAGAAGCGGCATCATCGTTCCGGGAAGAACTGGAGTATATGGATATAA